>NZ_LVHK01000042.1:0-281795 GCF_001631965.1 Prochlorococcus sp. MIT 1303 | reverse complement strand
CGCTGAACCTTGTCAATATCTTCTTGCTTCATCGGATCATCCGATGCCGCGAAGCTCACGGTCTGATCAATGAAGGCTTTACGACCAGATCCAGAGCCAACAGCCTGATAGTTGACCTGCGGCCCCCCAGCCTTGGCCAGCTCAGAGAACCAACGGGTATAGATCTTTGCAGGGAAAGTGGCACCAGCTCCGCTGAGCCGTGCGGATGACCCTGAGGTGCCTGAGGTGCTGCAAGCCGTGATGCCAACACCGAGAGCGACCAGTGAAGAAAGCAGAAAGCCCTTCTTGAGAATGGTCATCATGAGCTTTAGCGCTGTTGGGCGTTCCATAACTAGAGCAGCGCGTAAGTGAAATGAGGAACAGCTAGCGATCCATCAAGAAATCTTGATATGTCTCATCGGTGGCTAGCGCTTGGTTCGTCAGTCCCTTGCCGATCCGCTCGGATGCTTACCAGGAGATGTGTTGAGTTGCTCTGTTGTTGCCTCTTCAGCCAGGCCGTAGATCGATGCTGATGAGAAGAGCGTTGAGAACTGAGAGTTGAAAGGAGACGTTGATCATTTGCAGTAGAAGGAAGCGACGAGGCTGCAGCACGCTTGATTGATGGCCTCATCAGCCTCTGTTGCTGCTCACGGCAAGGATCCTTCATGGAATCGTGTCGGTCGTCGCTATGTCGAAGACATCGCCACACGTACGTCTCCGAGCTACTCACTCATCGGTGTTGATCGTGCGGGCAATCAATGGCATGACGTCAAAACAGACTTCAGCTACCGGCTGCCAAAAGAAGAACGGCGCTGGTGGCATTCACAGGTAATGCCTGTCGGCAAGGGTTATCCGGCCTATTCGTCGAGATGAAACTGGCCGGTGCGGATAAGGCAAAAAAAAGCCCCCGAAGGGGCGGTTGACCGTCAACGATCTGGCATGGCGTTCTATAGGGCGTTCACCATGGCCTCAAGCTTCCGCACGTCCGCTCTGGAGATAAATCTCGTCTGCATCGATCATCGCTTCCGCATCGTCGTGGAACCAGCAGCCATACATCAAGTTGAGCACCCGATCCACATCAAGATCGCGATCGCTCACGTCCTCCCATAACCTCTGCGTCAGCTCAGCATCAGCTAGTTGAAACTGAGCGTTGGCCAAATTGCTTGCAGATGAGAAGTAAATTTCACGTTCACGTGCCGCAGGCGACGTATAAGTGAGAGGTTTGGTTTGGATCGCTTGCGAAAAAACCACCGTTGTCAAAACAGCTGGTTCTATCTTGAGTATCGATGAATACAAGTACAACCAGCATTAACGTTTGTTCAAGATGAACAGCAGGTCCTATCCAGGCCACGCCTGGGCTTAGCCCCTCAGGCTTAAAGATCCTTCTCGATGATCATTGGTCTACTTGGCTTATACGTCTAGACGAAGCTGGTCTACGCGTATAAGTGCAAAAAAGCCCCCGGAGGGGCGGTTGATCAGTTGCATCTCGTGGCTCCGGTGTAGCTATTGGTGCGAAGGATCATGCCTGCCTCTGCTCCGTTTGGCAGGAGGTCTTCTACAGCCCAAAAACCGCCAGCGGCCAAGAGTGAACCAGCGATAGAAGCAGTAACAACGCTGCGTAGTCCGTTCAGGTAGGTGAAACGAGGAAAAGTTAGCAATCCATCAAGAAATCTTGATATGTCTCGTCGGTGGCTAGCGCTTGGTTCGTCAGTCCCTTGCCGATCCGCTCGGATGCCTCTCAGGAGATGTGTTGAGTTGCTCTGTTGTTGCCTCTTCAACCAGGCCGTAGATCGATGTTGATCAGAAGAGCGTTGAGAACTGAGAGTTGAAAGTAGGCGTTGATCAGTTGCAGTAGAAGGAAGCGTCGACGCTGCAGCACGCTTGATTGATGGCCTCATCAGCCTCTGTTGCTGCTCACGAAAGGAGGCTTGACGATTGCATCGAAGACGCCATGGAGCTCATGGAGCGATGCAAACAAGGCATCAAGGGGTTTTGGAGCGCTGCGCCACCCCAGTGGTGATGAGTGCAGGGTTCGATCAATGCTGCACAACACTTGAGGTGAAATTAGAAAGGGACGACACGCCCCAATGCAATAGATGAGTGGCAAAGCTCTTTTTCTGGCAATCGCCCTGCTACTGGCTGGTGTCGCTCTATGTGAACCTTTGATCGTCAGATTCCTCCAACCAGGTTGAGTTTTGATCAATCCTTCATGTTTTCAAGTGGTGCATCGATGAACGGCAAAGTTGTGGTTCTGGCCATCGTCCTATCCCTTGTGGGGATCGCTGTTTATGAATTTGTGCTGGTTGGTGGGCTCAGCTTGGAAGGGATTGCCAGGTTTGCCAATGGGGACCTTGGCCCGACTTGAGCAGGCATGATTCCTAAACGGTGCAATCCTTTGGGCTGCCCTTCTTTGCCTCATTTTCAATTGGTGCAGACCGAAAGCCTTGCCTAGTTGTTGGGTTGAGATGGCCAGGCCAGCATGCTCACCGCAAGGGTGGCAGGTTCTTGCAAAACTCGATTAGCACAGCACTTGAGCAGAAAGTAGAAAGGGAAGTGCCCGTCTCTAAGACATCGATGAACGGCAAAGTACTGGTGAGCGGAATCGTCTTGATCTTGTTGGCGATAGCTGTGTATGAATCCCTGCTCTTTAGAACCCTCCAACCTGCTTGAGTTGGGATGAGCTCTGACTGACAAGATCCCTTGCCTAGTTGATCGGATCTCATGGCAGGAGGGGGATACAAGCAGCGACGCGTACAACTGAGCAGAAGTGGTTCTAGAACCGCATCGCCGCAGAGCAGGGGAACAACAGCTGCAGTTAAACCAGACACAAGTCAAGGTGCTCTGGGTGACGTTGGCAGACAGCAAGTATCTGCCTATCGAGTTTTATTCGCGGAAACCGTACCCACTGCCTCCTGGATGGCCCTTTAAATGCAGCCCGGTAAGGAACGATTTTTCTCTCCCTCCAATGACCTCCTTAGACAACCGCATCGCTGACTATCAGGACAAAGGCGAGCTCCTCGACAGTTATTTCGCTTCCTCCAGCGCCTCTGTAAAACCCACCTTCTATGCAATGAGTGATGGTGAGTACAAGGCTCACCACGACGCTCAGAAGGCTGCACGTGTTGCAGACCTCGAGCAAACCAAGGCTGCATACCTCAGCGCTCTTGAACGTCTTGAAATTCAGATCGCAAGGTTGACTCTTGAGGGAGCTCTGTCAGACAAGGCGAAGGAGCTAGCCCGTACTGCGAGCTAACCCCACCTCACACGAGAACGCCAAGACCCTTGCTGTGAATGCAAAGCAACCAGGGGTCTTTTTTATGCGCTGGCCAACCTACTGATATGACTTGATTTTTTACATCAACTAAGGCATCAGAACATTCGCTGACGGGCGACATCGGTCTTGGTTTTTTTGTTGGTCGAGCAGCGTGTGTTGCTTGAGTGATCTTTTTTTGCTGCAGTGGTGTATTGCTTAAGTGGCCTGAACTGCCATCTTGGCGAAGCTGTCTGAACGATCCATAGCGTCCAATCCCTTTAAGACCAGGGTTTAGCGGCTTCAACCAGGATGGATGCTTCGCAAATGTTGGATTGTGTTTGTCCTTTGATTGACAATCTCGCAGCTGCTGTGGCCCACACGATTGAGGTGTGCTGAGGTGGCTCTGTCGTTTCCCCACGCCTGTTAAAGCAGGTCTTTTTGCTTAATTGATCGTTGGCGCCGCTCACTTTGCGATTGACCTGATCAGCAACGATCAACCTGGCCCTATTGGCGATTGGCTGAGTTGTTGCTATGAACTAAAAGTCTTGCTGTCACTGACATGGGTATCAGCTTTTGGGGTAGTTGCTATGAACTGACCCCTACTTTGGTCTCGACCCTTGTACTTCTCACCGGCATCTGCTCCGTCTTTGCCTTTCTCGGACTGCGCGGTCTTGCAGTCGCCAAACCTCATCGAGCTCTGTGAGAACCACAAGGTTTGCCCCTGGCCCTACGGGGCCTTTTTTATTGGTTTAGTGAGCAGTCACTGACAAGTGATAGCAAAGGGTTTCAACAGATACGATCTGGCGTCGAGGCCGGAGTGACAATTGCTAAGTCGGCGCCTGATGCCCCTCGACTGGCAGCGTCGAGGGGTTTTTCTTTCTCTCTTTATCGGGCTTCGTCATAGGCCATAGCCATTGTCTTCAGGAGGTATTTCAGGAGGAACTGTGCCTGTGCCTTCTAACGCGTCTCTGACCAGAGCAATTTCTTGAGGAGTACTCGGCAGGTGGAAAGCACCAGATAGCAGCTCACGAGCACGATTCCTCAAGGTGTCGTCTTCAGTTTCTTCGCTAAATCGAACAGTTTCTGTGATCAGTTGGATCAACTCAGCGTCAACTTCATCGGCCGCTTGCCAGCGTTCGAATAGTTCATCGAAGTAGGTCTCATTCATCGTCTTCACCCTCAGACATTTCGAAGCGGATCCCTGCTTCCTTCATCTCCATCTCCAGCTTGAGCAGGCCTTTTTATCAGAGCGCTTTCCAGTTGGGTGTTTAAAGGGTATCTGCGCTTTATAGATGTTCTCGGCCGTAGTTACTTAGACCGCCAGAGGATGGGCGAGCTCGCCTTATTGAAAAGCAGGGCGATGGATCCCGATGTGGATGAGGCAGGGGAGCGATGGCAAAGACTGCAAAAGATGGCTGGAGGGCCACGTCAGCCCAGTGGTGAGGGTCGTTTCAACAACTCTGCCCCTAGACCAGTGGTAGGGAGTCAGGGCTTTGGTTTTTGTGCGAGAAGTTCTTTCAAAATCTCCTTTTGCCTAGCAGCAGCGAGCCTGTAGCCCCTTTCGAGATCTGTTTCTGTGGGTTCCTCCTTGGGAGCATCTTTTTTGTTTCGACGGCCGAATATCCCAGTTATGGACTTACTGAGCATTTAGGAGCTGGAAGGCTTGCTCAGCTGATGGTCTCACATGGCCACAAGAGGCAAGAACAGGAAGCGAACAGTACAAAGAGCAAAGAAACGGCTCGAAGCTCCTCTTGCTGAAGAGGAGAAGAACAGCGAGTCGAAGAGTCAAGCGTTGAATCTTGTTTAAGCGAAGACGCTGTGGTTAGCGCTTGAGGAGACGATCGATTTTGAGTCGCGAAAACCGAACCAGAGACGTTAACGACGGGATGTCTATCGCCGACCGGCCCTGGTTCTCACGACCTTTTTGGTTCGGTTGAACATTCTGGTGGAGTCAAACTGTAGGGGTCTTGAAGAGAACACTCATGTATTCACTATTCGATTCCGTCTTTGACGTTCCATTCGGCTACAGCATCCCTCGTGATCGCGTTGTTGTGATTCCTGATTCGGACTACAACAAGCTGCGTGCCCAAGAAAACGAGCGCCAAGTTGCCAAACTTGAAGCTCGCAAAGAGCATCACTCGCAGGTGATTGAGCGGCTTAACGAGCAGATCGGTGAACTGCAAGCTGCACTACCAGCAGCTGAGCCAGACAAAGAGTTAGCGGCCACAAAAGAGTGACCGCTAACGGCAGCTGGAGTGGGAACCATCTGCCGTCGTTTGCTGGGATACAACGGCACGTTCTAAGGGGCCTACGGGCCCCTTTTGCTTGTCTGAGCTAGTAGTTACTGGCAAGTGACCGCAAGGGGTTCAACGGACAGAACCGGCTATTGAGATCGTCGTTAACAAGACAAGGCCTACCTGAATCCCCCATCCAGATTCGGGCCGTTTTTTTTGTGTTCTTAGCAGCATAAAAATGCTTGTGCGATCCAGCCCCTGAGTGGTGCGAAAGGGTAGTGCGGGGGCGTTTAGAGACCCTTGATCGAAAGGAGTAATTCTGCCTACTGACACCTTGTACCTGCTTGCTAAGACCTAGATCAGGAGTCAGAGGATGTCGAAAACCTGTCCTGGATTTGAGGGCATCCAACGCGGGTGCCCTTCTTCATGTCAGTTATTTGTGCTACTTGCAGAGAAAACGCATCTGTTATTAATGCTTGTGCTCAAACTCATTGATGGCATTGAGCTAGATCACTGCGTTTTCAAAGAGGTTGAGTGAATCTATTGATAGCGGTGAAGGATGAAAACAAAAAGTCGCCACCGCTCTAGGGGGAGAAAATAAATAAGTAAAAGCCCCGCAGCATGGCGGGGCTTTTTGATGGTTAGTCATCGAAGTTATTCAGTATCCTTTGACTGCAGATGATGTGGGCTGAGAGCTACAACCAGAGATTAACCAGATAATGAGTGACCTTTTAAACGTTCAATCCCAGTGCAGCGTTCCCTCCGCCTTCCTCTATCGCTTGCTGGTGCTGCCGCGCTTGCTTTAGCTAGCGCTCCCATCCAGCCAATCGTTGCTCAAGAGAAAGAATGTAGTGCAGATGATCTAGGCGTGATGGAGATCAACCTAAAAGACTCTGTGCAGTTCAACTGTGGTTTTTCAAGGCGCACTCCAGGGTGCAGACAACCAGTTGCTTGTGCGCGATCCTAATGACCCAGACGGGTGTGAGAGGGTGACCGACGACTCGGGGCGGTACGAAGGGAAAGATTGTAAGCGTGAAAAGGCTACCCCCGGTGGAATGGATCGTATCGATCCTCCGCCCCGTCGTGGGAAGAATGATCGTCCGGACCGATAGTTGCCAGCTTAATTCAGCAAAGTCTCTGCATTAGCAGGGGCTTTTTATTTCTTTAATCTCTGCTAAATCACACCTAAATACCATCTGATACCTGGCACCTTCTTGCAAACAAGCTACGCGTGAAGACGTTTAGCTTATAGAAGTCTGCTCTGAGAATAGTTAAGTGCCACTGAAAAACTAGACATCAACTGCTTGCCTCTAACCAATACCTATATCTCCTCAACTCACTCTCTAAAGCTGAACTGAATATCGCCATCTCTAATTCCATTTGTTTTTCTAAATTTCACCGCAAGTTGATGCCACTCGTCTGGGATTTGATTCAGGCGAACATCCCAATCCCATGGCAATCGTTGTTGGCCTGGAGAAACCCTCTTTTTCTTGCTTCTAGTTCTTGCACTGCTCACCAGCCGTTTGAGCATGCGACTACCCCAGTGGCACTTAGGAGCGCCTTTGCTCTTGTGGCGATAGCGCTTAAAGAAACGCTCATAGCGCCTGGCACATCCATCGAGCGTTGCCGATAGCTTTAAAAAGGCAGAGATATTCAGGCACCACCCCAGTGGGGAACCGATTCCCTATTGAACCCACTGCAAAAACGGTGAGAGACTTAGCGTCGCCGTATAGGCCAGGACCTGAGATGCGCTTCCTACTGATCGCAGCTGCAACGCTGATACTGACCCTGGCGCCTGGCATCAGGGCTTGGTCTTCTTCTGAAGAAGATCCCTGGATGCAGGGAACTGTTGCCTGGAGCAGGCCAATAAAAAAAACCCGCACGAGGCGGGGCGTTGATGGTTTTGTCGGGGGATTGATCGCGCACAACACTTCGCGCCCTGCTTTCCCCATCGAGGGTGTTGTATAGCTTTCAGCCAACAGGCTTCCCGACAAAATGGTTAACGGCAGACCTTGTAGTCCTTAGAATTCTCAAAACAATCAGGACTATAATAATTCCAGAGTCTATTGTCTTTGTATATTTCAACTCCATTATCCAAGTATATTCTGGTGACCTGATGCCTCCCGTCCAACATCCGTGCTCCTTCGTGATTGCACTTGCGGTAGCTCGTTTTTCCTGTTGATATTCGAGTGATTGAACAAGTCGAGTAATATTTCTGATCGGCCTCGGCGGGATTCGCCGTAATAAACGAAGCGCCAATAACAGCAACTGTAGCGATAGAAGGAAAGAGTTTCATCTGAATGTGAGCTGTGAGGATCTCGCCCCGTCAAAAAACAATGGCAACTTTCTTGAACGCTGTCATCACTAATGCGCGGGAACGAATCGTTGGCCTATTCAGCATGTGGGAATAGTGGACATTCACCACCTGGGCTGACACCGCAGTCAGCCGGTCTGCTGCATGTGGGTCTTTATTCGACAGCAGCAGCAGCCTCCACGCCAGGCCACATTGCTGCGAACTCTGCATCTGACACCACAGCCGTGACCTCGAATTGGATGCCATAGCCCTTAATCCAAGGGCCGAGGTGGGCCCAAACCTTGCCGATATCGCTAGCTAATGCGATGGCAACCCCACTGCCACTCACGGGTTCGCAGACGCGATATTTCAGCTCAAAGCCCTCGAATTTGTCGCCAGGCCCTCCTGCATTGATGTAGTCCGCAAATCCAGGGCACGAATCCCAGGCCCCCTCAACAGTGGGGAAAGACCAGACAATTAGATAGTGCTGCACTGAATTGATGCAAAGCATCTTCTGGTTAGCAACGGACCACTTGTGTGTCTTGCGATAGTCCCGATGCCCTGAAAATCTCTAGACCAGTCGACTGCTCCATAGCCACCTTTATTCAATTGAGGGAATCGCGGTCGCGAAAACCGTACCTGTGACGTTCAAGATGGGATGACTATCGCCGACCGGCCCTGGTTCTCACGACCTTTTTGGTTCGGTTGAACATTCTGGTGGAGTCAAACTGTAGGGGTCTTGAAGAGAACACTCATGTATTCACTATTCGATTCCGTCTTTGACGTTCCATTCGGCTACAGCATCCCTCGTGATCGCGTTGTTGTGATTCCTGATTCGGACTACAACAAGCTGCGTGCCCAAGAAAACGAGCGCCAAGTTGCCAAACTTGAAGCTCGCAAAGAGCATCACTCGCAGGTGATTGAGCGGCTTAACGAGCAGATCGGTGAACTGCAAGCTGCACTACCAGCAGCTGAGCCAGACAAAGAGTTAGCGGCCACAAAAGAGTGACCGCTAACGGCAGCTGGAGTGGGAACCATCTGCCGTCGTTTGCTGGGATACAACGGCACGTTCTAAGGGGCCTACGGGCCCCTTTTGCTTGTCTGAGCTAGTAGTTACTGGCAAGTGACCGCAAGGGGGTATTGGATAGAAGTGAAGATTGGGGGCGTCGTTAAAAAGGTAATGCCTACCTGGCCTGCCCCCCCCTCATAGTTCCAGGTTTTTTTGTGGCTTCAGCAGACAAGGAATGCTTAGGGAAAGCAGCCAATGATTGGTTCAAAGGGGAACTGCTCGAGCGTTTAAAAGCTTTCGCTTCCCTAATCATTGGATCGTAAGAGAGTGTTGAACCCCATTGCCATCAAGGGTTTCGGCGCTCCTGTCTTTCACTGAACTTTTAACTTGTCTGATTTGGCAGGGTCAGTTCAAGCAAAACCTCGATGCTTGGATGGCATTTGACTTCCGGCAGTGAGGAAGTCGATTTGATCGCTGCCTGGGTCGTAAAGGGTGTAATGAGGGCCAGCTCCGATGCCGATCACGCTCCGTTTGGGAACCGTCTGTTGATGTTGCCGTTGACCCTCCAGATCCTTGACTTGTGAGTCGATACCTCCACTTGTTAACTCAAGACGAAATTGCTTAGTGCTGCGTGCAGTGAACAGTCTGTTCACATCGAGTCGTGTGAGGCGATCAAGGAGCACTAACGGTGAGCTCTCAGGCGTCAAGTTGTCGCCAACGTCCGCCGAGCTGCCATGGATGAGACCACAATCCAGTTCAATGAAGCCGAATTGAAGAGAGGCCAGCCAGTTTAAGTGAGCAGAATCAACAGCATTGAGAAGTGATTGCACAGCATCTTCTCCTTGGTTGAGCCGTAGTGCTTCGGCATTTCGATCACCACGAAACCCTCGCTCTGCAAGCAATTGTTCTTCCCACCACCCATAGATGCATTGGGGTTTTAATTCATTGCGATGAGGGTTTTGCAGACGGTTCAACAGTGCGTTGCAGTTGCGATCAGGTCCAATCAGATCTCCCAAGACAAAGAGGGTCTCTACCCCACGGGTTTTCTTTAAGTCTCGCTGGATGAGGTTATAAACCTCCAAATCTCCGCGGAGACCGCTTACGAGTGCCCAGCGATCCATCAGCGTTCACACACGTGACTGGCGTCTTCAGCTTGTTCGGCATATTCGAAGCCATGGCTCAAGCGCCAGGCGAACACTGGAGGTAGCCCCGCTTCAACAATGGCTTGACACGTTCGCCCAACGTCATAGGTCACCTCTTTGATCTCAACCTCATCAGTGGCATCGTTGTGAATCACATAGGTGGCGCTGGTACTCCCGTGACGTGGCTCGCCCACAGAGCCAGCATTGACGATTCGACGCATTGGCAAGTTGAGCTCGTGTTCCCCTGCGCTGTGGCTGCCGGCGTTTTGCAGGCGCACATGAATTGTTCCATTGCGCAGTTCACGCACATAAGGCTGATGAGTGTGTCCACAGAAAAGTGTCTCGGCCCCTGCCGTTTCCACCCTTTCGAGTGCTGCAAAGGCATCCATATTTGGCAGCAGATACTCGTGTTGGCTATTGGGGCTGCCGTGCACAAACAGGAGCCGATCTCGACGTAACGATGTCGGCAGACTGGCCAGAAAGGCCTTGTTCTCATCCGTCATCCGCTCGGCTGTCCACTGATGGGCCAGGTGTCCGCGCCGTTCAGCCAGCTGAGATGGGTAACTGCACTCGCATGCATTAAGTCCATCGATGATGTCCTCGTCCCAGCAGCCCTGACAAGTGGGTATGGCACGTTCTCGCACCAGCTCCACAACTTCGTTGGGTTGGGGGCCGTAGCCCACTAAATCGCCAAGGCAGGTGATCGTCTCGATCCCTTGTTGATCAATGTCATCCAGCACCGCCTCGAATGCAGCGAGGTTGGCGTGCAGACACGAAATCACAGCATGAGCCATAACAATCAGCGTGAGTGAGTGAGTTCTGGTTGCCGATCCCGCAGAGGTGCCTGATGCAGCTCCAATACGGCATCGTTGAGCAGGCAGTCGTCGATCGTCGACTGAGCGCCGACTGCATCGAGCGCTTTGCCTTGAACCACCAATTCAGACACTCGAGTGGGGCGGCCATTTGGTGGTGCAACTGCTTGCAGGGGCAGGAACTGTGAACCGTCCTGAGTCATCATCCAGTTGCAGAAAAATGCACGACCATCAGGCAGATTCATTAATGCCTTGGCTCGGTAAACATCGCCATAGGCACCGTTCACAAGTTCGAACCAGAAGCTGTTGAGGCTGCTGGGGTCCCAGACATACTTGTGAAGGCTGATGGTCCAGGATTCGAGTTTGCTGAATTCCAAGCTGTCTCGCTTCGGCAATTCAGGGTCTTGGCCGAAGTGGAGATGCCGATCAGGGAGCAGCTGAAATGCCTCGAGCTGAGCTTTAACGCGAGGATCGATCCCGATCAGACCACTCTCCTTGGGAGGGCGGAACTGAGGAACTTCGATCAATGCCAGCAAGTCGTCCGGTTGGGATGCGAGGTCTAGATGCGGATCAGTGAGGTCTCTCAGTTGAGGAATTTGATCTTGGAGAAAGGCAAGATCTATTCCCGTGTCGGGGGCCTGTTCAAGGTCTTGATCGGTGTAACCCTCAAGTCGCAGGTATCCGCAAGAGCCTGGGTGGCTCTGCATTGTGTTGAGGATCCAGGTTGTTTTGCCGCAGCCGGGAGGCCCCGAGATCAGCCAGGTTTTGCTCATGGTTGTAGCAACAAGGCTGTTGGCTGATTGCGTGGAACTCGCATGGTCATCATTTGGAGTTGGTCCAACTCACCGCCCTGAAAGGGCCTTGGATCTCCAGCCGTAGCCTCTGCCGATAGACGGAGAACCAAGACTAAGAGTGGGAATGGGAATCATTCTCATCATGACTGCTTTGATTCCCCCCTGTCCACCCTTATCAAGAGATTGATTCGTTTGCTCAATAGGGGTGAGGGCAAAATCCAGTAGAAGAGGTCAATGTGCTTGCCTCATCGCTGTATGGACCGTCGCCATTGGTCTCTACTCGCAGGAGCTGTTCTACTCATTGGTGCCCTATCTCTTCTTTTCGTTGAGATCGATTTGGGCATGGAAGAAGCCATCCCACAAAACCCAGAGGAACAGCCCATCCCTGACCCGCCAGAGACGTATGGCACAGGCAAGATCTTGATGGGCGACTGACAATGATGCGTGAGATGAGGCGCGGCGCGGCGTATTTGTTGGCTGACCCCAAAGGCTACTGGTTTCTGCAATTCATCGATTGCGCTGGCCCTAGCGATCTCGATCGCTATATCGAGTTATCAAAGACTGCTCGATGAAGGCTGAGCCTGCCTTACTGAAAACCAAGACGATCAATTCCCACGTGGATGACCCGCGGGAGCGATGGAAGCAGCGCAAGAAAGATTGGTGGCAGGAATACCCTCCTCAGGGTTAAGGCGTCTTAGTCCTCCGTTCGTGAAGCGCTATCAGCGAAGGTTTTTTCCAATCGCTGTTTGATTGCGTCGTTTGGTGCGATCTTGCGCCGCGAGCTGCCCTTCTGTTGAGAACTGAAGTTAAAGAGCCCTCCTGCTTTTCCCACTTCGCTGGCCCTATCAGGGCCTTTCCTGATCGTCATCCCTAACAACCACCAAAAACCAAGGCCAAATAAGACAAGCAAAGAGAGAAGAAGTGCTAAAGCAGCGTTCGTCTCCATAGCAGGCCAAGGGGGTATTGAAACTTAGACCACCTGTTGTACACCGGAAGCCTTGCACACATCTGATCTGCGCAAATTGCAAGACCGGTGGAGTGTGCACCACCGCGGTGTTCGAGGGTCTTTAAGGGCTTTTAGAGAAGGTTTCCTCTAACTGCTTTCTGATTTTGTAGCTCTGGAGGCTGTCCTTTGGTTTGACTTCTTGTTGAGACCTGAAGTCAAAAAGCCCTGTTTTTCCCCATCCATTAGCTCCACCACGGCCATTTTTCATCGTCATGCCTACCCACCAAAACTGAAAGCCAAGGAAGACAAGCAAACAGATCCCAAGAGCGATATAGCCAGCATTCATCTCAACTCAGAGCATGTTGCATAAGAGAAGCCTTGCACACATTTGATGGGCTTACATGACCAGAGACAGCAAGAATAAAAAAAGTTGTGCCCAACGTGAGAAGAAGTGGATCGAGGCTTGTATTGATGAATGTCAGGACAACGGCGAGGCCAGTGAGCCAAGCGAGGGGCAGTTTTATGTGATCAACAAGATCACAGGTGAAAAACACCACGTAGAAAATCTCGCCTAAGCCATCGTGTTCAGGTCTGCGCCTGAGCAGGCGATGGATTGGTAGATGGATTTTGATTCGCGAAAACCGTACTCGTGACGTTTAAGACGTGATGACTATCTCCAACCGGCCCTGGTTCTTACGACCTTTTTGGTTCGGTCGCACGTTCTGATGGCGTCATGCTGTAGGGGTCTTGAACTGAACGACATGTATTCACTATTCGACGAAGTCTTCAATGCTCCCTTTGGCTACACCATTCCTCGTGATCGCGTTGTTGTGATCCCTGATTCTGAGTACAAGGCTGCTCAGGAACGTCAAAACGCACAGCGCGTTGCTGGTCTTGAAGCACGCAGAGCAGAGCATCTTTCAGTTGTTGATCAGCTCGAGAAGCAGATTGCCGAATTGCAGCCTTCTCAGCAAGAACCAGTGCCAGACAAAGGGTTGGCGGCAGCTGAAACCTGACCCCTAGCACCTAAGGGTGTGGGAGAGAAAAGACCTCCTGGTTCCTCGGGGGGCTTTTGTCCCTAAGGGAATCTTGAACTGCAGCGTGATGGTGTACACCTCCACAAGATCAACACCATTGCTTTATGTGGTGAGTTGCTGAGCAACAAGGGAAAAGTCAGATTGGATCAATTCAAAATGAATCAGCAGGTCTTCCTGAGCAAATGGCTCAGTAAACGAGGTGAAATGAGGAAGTCTTCAGCTTGTTCTCTTCTCCCAAGCGGATTTTATCGATGATCTTAAGGAGCTTGCTCTGATGGTTGGTGATCATCCAGCTGTTGATTGCTGCTTGCATACTTGCGTCTGTTCACCGGTTAGGGGCACTGATAGGCGGGCTAATCCATCTCTCTTTTACTGTTTTTTCTTGACTTCTTTTTTCATGGATCGCAATTGTATTTTTAACGGACCGGAACGATCCATTGAATGCCTAACCAACAGCGGCTGCGAGCCCGCTTGCTGGAGTTCCTGAAGTTCCGAGTTCTGTCTGCTCAGGAGGAGTTTTTCACACCCTGGCAGAGCAAGGCTGGAATCGATTGCATCAAGCTACGTGCTTGGCTCTCTGATGTTTGGCCAGAAGCCCTTGCTCTCGATGACGACCAGTTGAAGCAGGTGCTTGATCAGGCCCGCTGGCTTTATGTGAACTGACGCCCCAAGAGAAAGAAGGCTCCCTTCAGGCTATTGGGAGAACCAAAGAAATACATTCGCCAATGCGGCTCAAGCTCTGATGCTCTTCTTGCTGATCGGAGCTCTGGCTGCTCCTTCTAGAGCTGAGAAACCATACGTCAACCTTGACTGTCAGAAAAATACCTCGACCTATGCCCACAGTGGTGCGTCGGAGAAAGATGGGGCGACTCAAGCAAAGAGTTGAATCAATATCTGCAGAATGAGGGGGGTTAGGAATGTGAAGAGGCGACGAGAACCTACTGCATCAAGGTTTGGGCTCCCTCTATTGATGGCACTTGCTGGAAGCAGGGCGACGTTGATTGAGCAGATCGAGGTCTATCTCCTCTGCCAAAAAAAGGCCCTCTGGTAGGTACAGAGGGCCGCTCATGCGTTCTTTCGCACTTTGGCTAAGTCACAGGCGTTTGCACGCACCAAGGCAACAAGCTTAGGTATCAAATGCCCACTCGCATAGCAACAGGGGGGGAGTAGACGTTCTCTTGTATCCAAGATCCCTAGTCCCTGTTTGTTTTATCCCATCTAAGCAGCGCCAGGCTGATCACACATCATTAGCAGCCAGCGGTCAGCAATCTGCTCCGCGAGCTGGTCAACAACTGCGAGCTGGTCGAGTTCACGAGCTTCGATCCCCTTCTTCTTTCGTTTGGCACGCGTTCGCTTGTTCTTGCCACACCCGCTCATATCGAGCCCATGCCAGTTGTATGCAAGGCTTCCTGTATGGAGATGAACGCTGGCTACATAGGGCTTGGGATCTGTTTTCTTGTTTTCGCTGGACTTCAGTTCTGGTGGCTAGGTATGACGATGGGACTATTCAGTAAAAGAAGGGACTTACAAGTCGAATTCAAGCCTCCAAAAGAAGTCGGCACAAACTTCAAGCCGCAAAGGGATCTTAGTCCAATCAGTCGGGACGACGAATTTAAAAGGCGCTTGGAGCAGACCTTTGCTGAAAGCCCTTCACAAAGGGATGATTGATAATAACCATGGCCACTATCCCTTAAAGTACTGGGAAGTATTTAGTTCTTCAACATACATAAATCTGATTGATGTCAAAGTATTGTTCAAAGAGTATTAAATAATGATTCCTTGGCGCATCCGAGATATCGATCATGCCCTATCAGTGCTCTAAATTCTCAAAGATTGATGCAGCTCAAGCATGACTGTATTGCTTGAGTATCTGAAGATCTAAAGCTGCTAAAACCTCAATATTAGTTGCCTCTAATCGAATATTTGGGGCCATGCCATCATCATAGGCTTGTTTCCAACGAGATGCACATACACACCAATGATCACCTGGCTTCAGCCCTGAGAAGCCATACTGAGGCATTGGCGTTGATAGATCGTTCCCTTGAGCTTTGCTATAGGTCAGAAATTGCTCGCTGATCACACAGCAAACCGTATGCTGACCAAGGTCATTTCCATCAGTTCTACATTTTCCGTCTCGATACCAACCCGTGTTCGGATCACAACTACAAATCTCGAGAGGTTCGCCTAAAACATTTTGATCCATTGGCAAATGACTGATTAGCTAAATCTTATAGGTTTAAAGCTGCAAGGCAATAGCAACTGAGCCTTAGCACTCGCTTTGAGATAAACATAAGTAGCATTCTGCCTGACTCAGGTAAGACGAATTCTATTTACCGCTGACGAATCCAACTATCAACCACGCTGAAACTTGGTCGTTCTGGATCACTAAAATCTAGTCGGTACTTTTTAACCTCGTAGCCCCATCCATTTCCAGGATGATATTCGTATTCAATAACCGATGAACCCGCTTGTCTTTCGATGTTATGGAGAAACATGCTCCTGCCTGGGGTTTCGATGGGTGAGTTGTCTCTGAAATTATTCTTCGAAAGGCAGAGCTTCCTGCTTCCATCACCATATCTTATTGCGAAGATCAAGTACTTATTTCCATGAGCGTTGAATCTACTTGCATAATCAATTTGCCAACTCCTAGGATCAAAAGAATCACTTACGAGGTCACAATCGGCTCCAAATGCTCTTTTAGCTTTAGAGATTAGTGAAGAGGATTGGCATGATTTTTCAGTATCATTCCTAACATTTACTTGTCGAGCGCCTGAAAGCTCCTCCAGCCTTTCAATTGTAATCCAGTCTTTGTCGTTGACTCCATGACCAATTATTTTACTTTTCCAGAGCCCTTCTCTGCAATTATAGCTATAGGCTGTGCCTTCAATGACTTTATCCTTTGCCTCCGCAGAGATTGTTGATGTGCAGAGCAATATGCCGGCTAATGCACATTTGAGGATGAAATCTGAGATTGGCGTGCGCAGCATATAGAGGTTTGAAGATGATTTATATATTTTATCATAATTAGAAGACTCCGCTTTTGAACGTTATACTTTAGCCGTTGTTAACTTGAGATCTGAGAATAATTAATTGATTTAGCTTGTGTACACTAGCAAGAGGATTGTCTGGTTTTTACACGAGCGAAAGTATCTCAGCGGATTGGACTTTTTAATAACGCGATTTCTAACGACTTGTGGACCTCCTCCCCTTAGATGCGAACCCTGAACCCAAGCGTGGTATCTACTGTGAGTTGTTCAGTGAGATCAGCTTCAGGAGCAGGCTTGTGCCAAGGCGGGACATCTATGACAGTCCATGTCTTAAACCTAGATAGAGCCTCGTGACTTGTGAGACGGGGCACCGGCATCTTCACCAGCAATGCCATAGACCTTTTCTTTTTCTTGACCTACGGTTCTTCCTCCTATCACCATGAGATTTGATCAGGCAAAATTGAGTTAGATGAGATCAAATGGAGGTTTAGGCGTGACTGTTCACGAAAGAGATGTCGATGATGATTCCTATGACGAAGTTGATGAGTACCTCAGCAGCCAAGAATCTGATGAGGAAGAACGTGCTTACTTTCCAGTTGAAGACTCAAAACCGCCTCACTACTGAGATCTTTGTCTTGGAAAAGATCAATAAGAACTTGAGATCTCAATTGCCTTCAGTAACCTTTGATCGATGGCAGGTGACAACTAAAGAGGTTTGTGCCAAGGCATATGCCCCCTATAAGCAAGGCAGTATTTACTTGCAGATGATCATTCGCTGCGATGACAGCCTCAACCTTGCCCTACGCCAGGCACTAAAAGGACTGGGAGAGAACTGATGGAGCCCTTGCACTGGAGTTATCTAGATGTTGGTTTGTTGGTTGTTTTCTACTGGGGTTTGATGATTTGGTGGATCAGGGGATCTAAGAGAAAGCAAGACCTTGCCAAACCGTTGACTGAGAAGGAGTTCGCTAAGTGTTTGGATCGGATATGGGCAAGGCACTTCTAGTTCTGCTTCTTACTCTTTGGGCAGTCCCTTCCAATGCAGCAGAAGTGCTTGCGATAGGTGATGGGGACACTCTCAGCATCAAAGAAGGCAGTCAAACAATCAAAGTGCGCCTTGCCTGCATTGATGCTCCAGAGACTTCACAGTCGCCTTACGGCATAACAGCAAGACAAACACTGAAGAGTCTTCTACCGGTTGGATCTGATGTGACTCTCCGCTCCAAGGCAACTGACCGCTATGGAAGAACCGTGGCAGAGGTCATTCGCAATGGCACCAACATCAATCAGTCATTAGTGAAGTCTGGGAGTGCCTTTGTCTATTGGCAGTACATCAAAGGGTGTGACCGGCAGACCTACGCACACCTAGAGACCTATGCCCAAATGGGAGGTATTGGGGTCTGGTCTGTTCCTGCTGGGATCCAGCGACCTTGGGATTACAGGCAAAGCAAGCAGAGCAAGCAGAGCAAGCAGAGCAACAGCAAGGGAAAGCGTTATCGCTGCAAAGACATCAGTTCATGGAATGCAGCGCAAGAACTGCTCAGACAAAGACACTCCTGTCTGGATGGGGGTAAGGTCGGGGAAGCATGTGAGTCGATCAGGTGTGCAGGGCAGATTGCAACTTGATGAAGGTTTCGTGCCGATAGGAGCCTGATCGAGCATTGTCTTAGCGGAGGCTCTTTAGCGATGCAACATCCCATTTGGGTAATCCTTGCTTGGGCAGTTGCTTGCTTTGCGGTTGGCATGAAATTAAGAAGACTCTCCCATCTACTCTTCCAGAAGACACTGAATAGATCATTCGCAACAGAAGACTTCAGAGCATCGCTAGAGCGTATCTGGGAGAAGGAAATAGTGCGGTGAAACTAGCTTTCGAGAATTCTTGCATGACTTTAATTAAAAAGGTATGAACCCATGGTTAATTACCACTGGCGTATCTAACTATGGAAATAACGGCAATGATGATTACACCATATGTCCAGATTGCTCCACTTCTATTCGTTAGCCTCTCTAACCACACAGGAAATCCTGAAGCATCACTTATCAGTAGATAGACTAGACCCAGGACAACCATGGGAATGCCTAGTGCTAGCAATAAATCCATGCATTTACCTCATTGACCCTAATCATATCCTCTACATCGTGAAAGGAGGTATTTTTTCAAGATAAAGAAAAAGGCTGTAGTTTTTTTGGGGCCAATTTGGTTTATTGATTGACAGTGCTCTTCCGCCAATCTGGCAGGAAACCCCTCTTTTAGGGGAAATAGCAAGATCAAAAAAACTCCTGCTGGGTGATGTCGCTGCAGGTTGGTTGCGCGTTAGTATGTTTGTCTGAGTTGAGAGCCTCACAAGCAAAACCTCTAATAGAAATTTTGCTTTAATCGAAGTCAACTATCTAAAGGCTCCGCAGTTGCATTAGCATTCATTCATGTAGCGAAGCTGAAAACGTGAAGATTATCAACCAACAATGAGACTCTTTTCTTCAATCTCTATTGCTACAGGTCTCGGATCATTGCTCTTTACTGCTGCTGCTTCTAAAGCGAATCCATAAGTCGAACCTTCGATACAAAAGCTTTGCATTGAAGCTAAAGACTACGCTGGCTGTGTCAGAGCAATGAAAGGCGATACTAGTAACACGACCAGGCAGATTCGCTCAAAAGGTGCAGACATTGCAGAAGGTAATCAATGCCCATCAGGGTTTGCCTACGTTGGTGGAGGCAACTGCATGGAGGTCAAATGTGTCTACAACACAGCAACAGGCCTTGGCTTTGATACCGGACATGAGCAAAGAGTTGCAGGGAAAGCTAATTGGGGATGCAAGGGATCTTTTTGGTATGGAGCTGGAGTAATGCAACTTCAAGGCACCGCAAGAGCAAGCATCAATCCTGACTGTCCTCCTGGCGAACCTCAAATCGGCTACAACAGCACTTGTCAAAAACTTCCTGCTGGATGGGAGAGCCCTTCAGAACAAGCTGCTCGAGAAAGACGTGAATCGCCAAAGTGCGATCTCAGGCTCCGTCAATAAATGCAGCAATAACGCTTACTTGGATGCCAACCCAGCTATGAAGAAATGGGCTGAACTGAATCCAGAAATGGCAAAGAAAGAAAGCTTTCGCCTGCAGTTAGTTGATTAACTTTACTGGGGGGGATTATTAGGTCTATTGCCTAAAAAATGAACAAGAGAATAGGCGCGTTCCTCCCAGCAGTAGCGTCATAATCCAAAGTGCCTGTGGGGTAGCTGCATGCTTAAAAGTTGCTTCATTATCCACTTCCATTTTGGCTGCAGCTATCAGGCGAACTAAATTGTAGCCATGAATAAAGATTGAGATAGTCCTCCTTTGACTTCATGGGGCACAACAGCTGTCTGTTCATCGCATAGCAGCTGTGTGCTCTCAAGTGCCTAACGATCAACTAGATAACGATTGTTGATCAACTCATCAAAGACTGTTGCACCTCTTGCTTTCTTCCCAGCTGATACAGGAGTGATCTGATCAAGTACTGCGGCAAAGCAAGTGATCCAGAAACTACCTTTGCAGACACCAGCTGATTGGCAAATGTGATCAGGAGCGACTTCAATACAACCCTGTATTCGAGAAACTTTGATACTTGCGATTTGAGAGTCAAGCTCTAGATCCAATAGCTGTGCCTCTCTTAAAGTTATTGCTGTCCCTGCGGCATGGCATTCGAGCAACATTTGATAGTTCATTTATAGACCAGCTGCTAGTAGACGCTACATTCACATGTCTAGCGGCGAGTCGTTTCAAGGGTCACCCGCTAACCCATCGGTATTTCTAGCAACTTCGGACACCTCGAAGATGCTAGAGCTTTTTGAAAAAAGAGGGTTGGAGGGCCACGTAAGCCATTGGTAAGGAGTCGTGTCACCCTCCTGCACCAGTTCAGAGCTGGCAAGTCAAGCCCTTGGCTTCTGCTCGAGAAGACCTTTCAGGATTTCCTTTTGCCTAGCAGCAGCACGGATATAACACCTTTGTAACTCTGCTTCAGCCAATTCCTTCTTTAGAGGAGCTTCTACCTCCGCCAATTAAGCGCTTTATCCCAGTACAGCTTTCGATTCGCCTCTCCTTATCCCTCACTGGTGCTGCTGCTCTTGCCTTAGCCAGCACTCCGCTCCAACCAGTTGCTGCTCAAGACGATGGCAATGCAGAAGATCTGGGGGTGATGGAGATGGCAGAAACGCTCATAGTGATTGGCAAAGCCATCAAGCGTTGCCGATAGCTTTAAAAAGGCAGGGCTCCATTCACTGATGCCGTCTGTTCTCAATCTATTGTAGAAGTTTCATTTAGAAGTTTTGCATTCAATTCAACCGATGTTTGCACTCATCAGGCTTAGGTTGGGCTATACATAAGAGAAAGCGACCCAACTAAAAATGCCAGAAGAACAACTCAAGGCATTCATCGCCAAAGTTCAAGCCGATGCTTCACTACAGGAACAGCTCAAGGCTGAGGATTCTGACCCTGTAGCTATTGCCAAAGCTGCAGGATTTGCGATCACCACAGAAGATATAAAAACTCATCGCCAAATCCTGTCTGAGGATGATCATAGATTGCTACATAACTACTGGAAGCCGTGGCTGGTTGGGTGGGCGGGCTTAACCGGGAGTAATGCATCATTATCGCAAAAAGATACCCTCTAATCCCCCAGTATTACTTCTTACCATACAGTAAAGCCCCTGCATTCTCAGGGGCTTTTTATCTCTTCAACGACTTCCCTATTCGCTTAAAACGGCATCTGATGCCTGGCACCATTGACTTGCAGAAGGCTGCCTTGATATCTTATTTAGCAGGCAACAACCAGCAATAGTTTTTCGCATTAATGACAAATTTAACGTCAACTTTGTATACCATAAAGCTACTTATACTTATATTTCCTAACTAATCACCAAAATCTTAGAGTTTGATTGCCCTCTCTAATTCTATTAGTTTACCCAGATCTCACCGCAGCTTGATGCCAATCCTCAGGGATTTGATTGAGGCGAATATCCCAAGCCCCTGGCAATCTTTATCAGCCTGGTGAGATCCTCTTCTTCTTGCTTCTAGTTTTTGCACTGCTCACTTTTTGTTTGAGCATGCGAATGTCCCTGGGGCATTTAGCAGCGCCTTAGCTGCGATGCCGATAGCGCTGGCAGAAATGCTTTTGGCACTTGGCGGATCCATCCAGCGTTGCAAAATGATTGAGAAATGCGGCTTGGCATTCACTGGATAAATGCTGCAACAAATGCAGTAGTACTTGGAGAGCCTTTAACCCCCTATTAGCTTGAGCCAACTATCAATGATCACTTATCCCTACTGAGGCCGGATCCCTGCTTGCTTAGAATTGAGATAACAATCTGAGGATGTAGAATCCATCAAGCCAAGAAGGTGCTAGGCATTGGCTGATTTGTTGTAGGTGTGAATGTAGAGTTGTCAGAAGCTCATATCCATTTTAGACCAATAGAGCATTGCGGAAAGGAGATGTTTTGCTTCTGGTCAGCATAGTAAAAAAAATCATTCTCCCGCTTGTCCCTCTTGTCATCAACGTGGCTGGGTGCGGAAATTAAATGACAGAAGATGAGTTGGCTCTCTTTTACTGCGAGCAGTGGCGAAAAGGAGAGATGACTTCGGAGTTTGCCTACAATGTCCTAGTGCATGGGATTGTCTTTATCCGGGATACTTATGGGAAAGGCTTTGCTGATCCAAAGGAGTATGAAAAACAGCTCTACAAAAGATGCTCAGATGTAGGTCTCCAATAATGCAATGCCAGTCAAAATATAGTCATCGTGTCGATACCGGCGAGTCGTTTCAAGGGTCACACGCTAACCCATCGCTATTTCTAGCAACTTCGGACACCTCGAAGATGCGAGAGCTTTTTGAAAAAAGAGGGTTCGAGGGCTACGTAAGCCATTGTTAAGGGGTCGTGTCACCCTCTTGGACCAGCTCAGAGATAGCAAGTCAAGCTCTTGGCTTCTGCTCGAGAAGACCTTTCAGGATTTCCTTTTGCCTAGCAGCAGCACGGATATAACCCCTTTGTACCTCTGCTTCAGCCAATTCCTTCTTTAGAGGAGCTTCTACCTCAGCCAATTCCTTCTTTAGACGAGCCAATATCTCAGCTATTTCGTTTTTGAGACGAGCTTCTGCCTCAGCCAATTCGTTCTTGATACGAGCAATCCGAAGATTGATTTCCTGCTCGCTTTCTTGGCGGCTGTTGCTGCTACTCATCTAGATACCGAAGGGCTTGTCCAGCTGATGTTCTCACATGACCAGATACAGCAAGAACAAAAAAAGTTGTGCCCAACTTGAAAAGAAGTGGATCGAGGCTCGTATTGCTGAATATCAGGACAACGGCGAGGCCAGCGAGCCAAGCGAGGGGCAGTTCTTCGTCATCGACAAGATCACAAGAGAGAAGCACCTGGGTTGAAACCTGGCGCAAGCAAAGAAGGTTTGGGGTCCCCTCGAAGATTCGATCGATTGATCGATGGATTCTTATTGACGCAAACCGTATTCGAGACGTTCAGGAGGTGATGCCTAGCCCCGACCGGCCCTGGTTCTTCCGACCTTTTTAGTTCGCGCTCACGTTCTGATGGCGTCATGCTGTAGAGGTCTTGAACTGCACGACCTGTACTCACGATTCGACGAAGTCTTCAATGCTCCCTTTGGCTACACCATTCCTCGTGATCGCGTTGTTGTGATCCCTGATTCTGAGTACAAGGCTGCTCAGGAGCGTCAAAACTCACAGCGCGTTGCTGGTTTTGAAGCACGCAGAGCAGAGCATCTCTCAGTTGTTGATCAGCTCGAGAAGCAGATTGCTGAATTGCAGCCTTCTCAGTAAGAAGCAGTGCCAGACAAAGGGTTGGCGGCTACCAAAGAGTGACCGCTGGGCCGGGTGATGGCGATCAGCTGGTCTTTTGTGAGTGGGTTATGCCTCCTGACCTCACACAGGGTTCTTTTTATTGATCACATAAAAACTCCAGCCAAGAGGTAGTGCAAGGGGTTGATCAATCCAATCGCTCTGCGTAGTCCCTAAGTACTTCTGCAATTTTGTGCGGTGGGATTTCTTGCTGATATTCCCTGCAGAGATCGAAGAGCTTGTCAGTGAAGTCCTTCAAAGGGCTTGCTTTCTTGGTTTCAGTCATTGAGCAGTTTCCACATCAGGAATGCTGGCATGCGGCTAAAAAAAGAGCCCCCATAGGACCTGTTTTGTTCTTTCTGCTTTTTCCAAGCAGTGGCTCATAACGTCCTCCTCCAGTGGAGATACCCTTTTAGGATTTGTGGGCTTCAGTTGCTTGTGCAGCTCTCGAAGCGCGAATATTGCAAGCATAGAACTAATACCCATAACAACTAGAGCAGGTGTGCCCATGCCCTGAAACTCCATGCACTTATGTGTTTGCGCCCTTGTTATCGTTATCCCTTCGGCATGGCTATGAACGCCTGCAGCGCAATCTCTATCGTTCGACAGAAGCTATTTCATGCGGCGTCAATAACTCAGGCCGGTTGGTGGGTATGGCCTCACGGTTCAAAGGCACCACAAAGCCCTACATAGATGGACTGGGATAAGACCTCTGAATGCTTTCTGAGTTAATAGTTACGGTCCTATTTCTTTCGTGATCCTGATGCACTGTGCTGCCTCGGCAGAAGAGTGAAGTTGATGCTGTTGCTTATGTGATTGCTCACAGACTTGAGTTTGATGTACACTCTTATAGCTGGGAAAGTAGTGCGCCAAAAGCAGCAGCCTTTTCTGGAGTAATAAATTAAGTAGGTTAAACTAGCCCTCTAAAGCACGCGTTCTGCCAAGGACATCTTCATGACATATCTTATGTTCAAATCTTCAAGCGACAGTTGATCCACTCATTATCAAACTGCATGTTGTATTTTTTGTAAAAATTTAAGCCAGTATCATTCCAGGAGAGCGCCTGAAAAGACAATATTTTGCAACTTTCTTCTTTAGCAAACTCAATTAATCTATCGAAGAGAAGACTGCCTAGCCCTTGCCTCCTGTATTGCTTTTTAATTATAAAA
Organism: Prochlorococcus sp. MIT 1303; assembly: GCF_001631965.1. Lineage (NCBI taxonomy): Bacteria > Bacillati > Cyanobacteriota > Cyanophyceae > Synechococcales > Prochlorococcaceae > Prochlorococcus > Prochlorococcus sp. MIT 1303. Next base: position 257,304 of record NZ_LVHK01000042.1, on the reverse strand, counting down.
TCATCTATAAAAAGTGCTTTTCCCCTCCAAGATGAGTAGCCAAAGAAGGTCAATGCCATTCCTATCACTATTGCATTGTGCTCTACAATAAATAAATTAAGCACTGGCCTTTCTCCAATGCAATCCATCTCCATCATCTCAACTGTATTGGATATTTGATGCATGGAGTTTTCAAAGTCTGCAAGCTCTATGACTAGTTTAAAAACATGAGGAAGATCGTTTCTATTGCCTCTCCTTATAGTCGGAGTATTATCTTTTGGGCCCATTACTTTCTATTGGTTAGTTAGTATTCAAACAAAAATCGCAAGGATGTTAATCGACAGATATTTGTTGGATATCCCCCTTAAGATTCCGTCTATTCTATCCAGACACTCATGAAAGGCTGAACTGAAGATCCCCATCTCTGATTACATTGTCTTTTCTAAATCTCACCGCAACTTGATGCCAATCCTCAGGGGTTTGATTGAGGCGAACATCCCAAGCCCAAGGCAGTCGTTGTTGACCTGGAGAAACCCTCTTCTTCTTGCTTCTATTTCTTGCACTACTCACCAGCCGTTTAAGTATGCGACTACCCCAATGGCTCCTTGGAGAAGCTTTGCTGTGATGGCGATAGTGCTGGCAGAAACGCTCATAGCGCTTGGCGCATCCATCAAGCGTTGCCGAGAGCTTTAATAAGGCTGGCTGCCATTCACTGATGCCATCTGCTTTTAGCCTGCTGTACTGGGTTGCTTCCCGTAGATTAACTTCAAGGTAAGGATTGTCACGTTGAGGATGAAGGTAATGATGTTTGCAATAAGAACAGGAAGAGCATTCGTTTCTATTGCATAGATGATCCAAAATAAGAGACCAGTGATAAACATCAAGAGCATCACTATCGATACATCATCAGCCTTCTTGCTTTTCCATGTCTTTATGACCTGAGGTATGAATGCAATGGTCGTTAATGCAGCAGCTATAAAGCCGAAGGTGTTAGGACTTATTAGTTGATCAATGCCCATTTAGAATGCTAAGAATTAGTTTCTAGAAAATAATTCTCTCAGTGTAATTGCACAGCAGCTTTGCCTATCTAGAGAGGTACGCCCCAGTAGCTTTTGGGAGTGCCTTGTCAAGACGCTCCTTGCTTAAGCGCTCCTTTTCAGCAAATCCCTTGTCGGCTGTGCTCAACCCAAAACGCCAACAGCTGTTCATATGAAGGAGCGAGTGGTGCTTTGTTTTCGATAAGGAATTGGATGATGGTTGCCTTCCTTGTGTATTTGCTTCGTCCAGGGAGAGCCATGCGTGACGCAATGGCTCTAAGCTCTGTGACCTTCAGCTTTTCGAACTGCTCCTTCTTTGCTGGAGGTAACGACCTAAAGGCCTGCGGGGCGAATGCCTTGGCCTCCACCTCATTCTTCAGAGCCTGAAGCGTGCGGGCCTGGGAGTCGATGTGCTCCCCGATGTCACGAGCCAGCTTCTTGTCGAGGTTGTTGATCTCCTCAATGGCTGCAAGCAACCCATCAGCGATCGACATCTACCACCTCCTTGGCTGCCTCACGCCGAGCAAGCCGTGCCTCCTTCGCCTGATCCATTGCAAGGCGGAAGGTCTGGATGAATGCCCGCACAGCCTCAACCAAGGTAGAACCAGAGAACACACCCCAAGAACCGTTCTCCTCAAAAGCCTCTTCTAGAGCTTCCCCTGCGTTCTCGAGCTCCTTAAGCACCTGGCCATAACCATGGAGGATCTTGTTCAGCTCAGCCTTTTGGCGCAGGCTGAGATCCATCTTCTCCTGGAAATCAACCAGTTCAGCTTGGAGCTGAGAGATATGCGCCTTTTGACGACCGACTATTCCCTTGTATTGGCCACGAGCTCTGTTGAGGTACTGAGCCTCGTCGAAGAGTCTGTTGTAGAGCCTCAGCGCATCACCACCGGGGTGGACGGGGTAACGATTGCGAGTGATTTGGACAGGAGCCATAGATGCAGGGCCAATTCGTTCCAAAATGCTAGCACAGAAGTGTCTACACTTTGAATACACCTTTGCGCTATTAACTCGACACCATGTAGCTCTACTGGCTATGGTGGGACCATGCCAAGCGTCAAGCCCCGTGTTGGCTGGATCATTGATCCAGAGCTGCTCTCCTTGTTAAAGGAACTGGCGGATAAGAGCGGCAGAACAGTTCCGAAGGAAGCCGAACAGGCGATCAAGAATTGGCTCCAGCTCCACGGCAAGCTCCCTCAGGATTAATTTCAGTCATCTGATCAGGGCTTCCAGGCCTGATCTGTAGGCAGGAATGGCTTGAAATGCCATTCGCTGACCATTAAGCCTCCCTTTGGGGCAGAGCAAATGGAAAGCTGCAACCAGCAATCAAGAGCTAAATGATCACTGACCACAAGATCATCTTCTTCCCACCTCTGGCTATGCGAGCTCAGCAGAGGTGTGCAAGGCTGCAGGGATGGACATGTGATCTAGATGGAGACGCACACTGCTCTACTCACGTTGATCTCAATGGCGGTGTTGGTTGGCCTTGGTGTTGGCTATTTGGCAAAAACTGCGATGTTCAAGAACGGCCCAATCGAGAGAGGTCCACTCGGGCAAATGAAGGCAGGAGGGCTGTTTGACTTTGGGGCTGGGGAAAAGGTCAGCTCTCAACGAAAGCCTCCCTATCAAGCGAAAATCAGCCAGGACGAGACAATCAAAGCGCGATTGGAGAAGACCTTTACAGATAGCGCATCAGGAATGGACGACTGAGAATGACTGTGGCGCAATGAATTACCAAGCATCATACCGAAGTCATCGTTCTCGCATGACCCCATTGCTCGTGTAGCAAAGACATCAAAGCAATGACAAAGCAAAACTCTCTTTGATTACTATTTTAACAAGTCTTGGTTATCACTGGTTGCACGGAGACCGCTCTTTGATGTTTGGGTTGAATGCTGACGCTGACAGCAGGCCGGTGAATACAGGCGGTGTTGATACTTATATCAAGGGAGTTGACTCCGTTAGTGACAACCGTGATGTCTTCTTATCGTATGTTGCATCAGGACCAGAAGCTTTCAGTAATAGCTGGAATTTCAATGCCTATGCACAAGTTCCTATCGCTGATGTCGAAAATGTCTCAATACTGAAATAGCCCTGGAGGAATTCACATCACTTGATTGAGAAAACGGCGGCTGCGTTCTTCGCGAGCATTCGCGAAAAACTCATCTGGTGATGATGTCTCCACAACTTTTCCCTCATCCATAAACAACACCCGATCTGCCACCTCACGGGCGAAGTCAATCTCATGGGTGACAACCACCATGGTCATCCCATTATTTGCCAGCGATCGCATCGCATCAAGAACCTCCTTGACCCGTTCCGGATCGAGAGCGCTTGTAGGTTCATCAAAAAGCATGATTTCAGGTTGTAGTGCGAGTGCACGTGCAATGGCTACTCGTTGTTGCTGCCCTCCACTCAGCTGGCCAGGGTATTTACCTGCTTGCTCGGCAATTCCCATCTGAGTTAATAAATCGATAGCGCGTGCCTCCGCCTCCTTTCGAGGTCGACGCTGCACACGAATCGGTGCAAGGGTGATGTTGTCGAGGATGGATAGATGCGGGAAGAGATTGAATTGTTGAAACACCATGCCCACACGTTTACGGATACGTCGTATCTGACGTTCATCGTGATCTGCATTTAAGGGGATACCAAGCACTTCAAGTCGTCCCTCATCAAGAGATTCGAGTCCATTGAAGGTTCGAATCAAGGTGCTTTTACCAGAACCCGAAGGACCCATCACGACCAAAACTTCTCCGCTTTCAACGTGCAACGACACCTCATCAAGAGCTCGCTGATGATCACCAAAGCACTTAACAAGGCCTGTGGCATGAATGGCTGGAATCATTGCTTTGAAGTAGCAGACCTTGTGGGGCTGAGTTGATGTTCAAGATGACGGGCAAGCAAGGCCATAGCAGTGCAAACCAACCAGTAAACCCCAGCTAGCCACACATAAACCTCCAGATACCGACCAATGAAATCAGGGTTGGCCAACAGGCTGCGGCTGATCCCCAGGAGTTCCACCAAACCCAAGATGGCCATCAGGCTGGTGTTCTGAAGTAATCCAACTGCTTGGTTGGTCAGGGCCGGTAGAGCTGTACGAAGTGCCTGCGGCAACACCACAAGTTGAATCATTTGCTTAGGACTCAGGCCCAGCACAGCAGCAGCTTCACGCTGGGTTCGTGGGATCGCTTGCAATCCACCTCGTACGTCTTCAGCGATGTATGCGGCAGCAAATAATGCGAAGGCCAACACAGCGCGCAGGACTCGATTCACCTCTAGATGCATGGGAAGGAAAAGGGGAATCAACAGCTGACCAAAAAACAACACTGCGATCAGAGGAACAGCCCGCATCACGTCGATATAAATACTGCAACTTCGTTGGATCACGGCCAGCCTGGTTTGACGTCCGAGTGCCAAAAGGATGCCCAGCGGTAGAGCAAGAGCACCACTGCAGGCGGTTAGCAGCAGCGTGAGGGTTAGGCCACCCCAGGCATGAGAAGGGACCGGCAGTAAACCGAGGCCACCAGCAAGAAGAACCACACCACAGGGCACCATCGCAATCCATACCAAAGGCAAGGCCTTCCGAATCCAACCCCGACGTGGCCCTAACAGAGTTAATAAGGTGAGACCTATCAACAGCGCAATCCAAAGAAATGGGCGCCAACGTTGATGAGGTGGATAGCTGCCAAAGGCATACAGCGGAAGGTTTTGGCTGACGACTTGCCAATCCGCATCAACAAAAAGCCAATGCAGGGTTGTGGTCGCAACCCAACCAAGCAGGGCAAGCAGCAAAACAGACATCAAGCCATCCAGAGGGGTGGCCAATAGGTGCCGTTTCAGACGTTTAAAAGGGCTTGGCCCAAACTGCATCAGGATTTAGCAGGTGTACTCGGGGGAACTAGAAACACAATTCGGACCACTTCTCTTGGGATAGAAACGATCAAGGAACATGCTCAAACGCATAGGCCATCGATGCAAATCATCAACGTAAGCCCCTTTGTGCATCCTGTTGAAACAGAGGTTCTGTTGCCCTTGTTGAGCTAAACATGGACAGAAGCACAAGCCATTGCTACTCCTTAGAGATCCTTCAAGATTTAGCCAATGGAGAGAGCTGAACTCGCTGAAATCTTCGCCAAGGCAACGGTGCTGAATTTCGCACTCTTGACCTTCTGGCTGATTGCTTTCATTCGGCACCGTGAATGGGGTTATCGCTGGCATTCACGGTGGTTCATCGATCTCAGCAAGAGAAGCTTTGACCGCCTCCACTACGGCGGAATGATGCTTTACGAAATCATGATCATCCTCTTCTGCTTGACACCTGCCTTGGTACTTAGGTGAGGTTAATGATCCTTTTGGCTTCTGCATTGCCTCGGAGTGCATTGGCTACAGCTAAGTAGTAGTAGTGCAAATATTCAAGGATTCAATGCATCCCTATGGGAATGTTGAGATCTCAGCTTATTAATCGAGACTGGTCTCATTGGCGATATTTGATGATGTCGCCAATGAGAGTGACTTGCTAAGTGGTCTCAGCAGGCTTAGGGGCTCTCAGCAGGTTGATTGCAGATAGGAACAATGCTGCCCCGAATAATGTTCCGAGAGCCCAAATACTGTCTGATGGCCATTCAATAACAAGTAAGAGACCGAAGATTGCTGTGATCACTCCATCGAAGACCACCAATCCACCCAAAGGGTTTGGAGATGCAGCACCTCCAGCCAATTCCATCAAGCCTTCGATTAGAAGCAAGACGCCGGCAAACAAGGTAAGGCTGATTTCACTATCAACCGGGTCGATCAAAATCCAAACAGAAGCTGCGATATAAAGCACGCCACTGAAGCCTCGAAACACTTTGCCCTGCAGGCTCGTTTCACCGCCAAGACGCAATAATTGGCCAATGCCTGCGGCACAGGCAGCCCCCCCGAGGGCAATGGTTAGCAGGGTGGCCGAGGCAAAAGGCAAAAGGATGGCAATGGCCGCTGCAATAAACAAGAGCACTGCTGCGATGCGCCGTTGAAGTAAAGAGTTCATGAAAAACAAAAACCTAATTGAGCTTAAGGCTATTGCTGGGATCTGATCACAACTCGATTGAGAACTTCCATCCCTCCAGTGATCAGAAGGTTAAGCAGCAAAAAACTAATCAACAACAATAAGAATCCTTCAATCGCTCTGCCGGTCTGTGTGATTGTCGTATCACTTACCGCATAGACATCGGCATAACCTACGGCGATTGCCAATGTGCTGTTTTTGGCCAAGTTGAGATATTGGCTTGTTAGGCCAGGGAGGATGGCTGGTAAAGCTTGAGGTAACACCACCCGACGTAACCCAAAACCTTCTGGCAAACCAAGACTGCGAAACGCTTCCCATTGACCACTCGGAACAGAATTCAATCCACCGCGGACAATTTCAGCAATTGATGCTGCTGTGAAGATGCTTAGGCCCACTAATAACGCCGAAAATTCAACGCTCAGATTTAGGCCAAGCAATTCGATCCCTTGGTTCGAGACACGTATCAAGGCTCCTAATGGCGCCAAGGGGGTCCCGGAAAGGCTTAAGAAAGCAACGAAATACCAGAACAACAGCTGAAGCAACAGAGGGATCTGCCGGATCAAGGCCACATATCCGCTCGACAGTGCTCGTAACAGCAGATTGCGGCTACTTCTGGCAGCCCCTGCAAGCACTCCAATCACCGTGGCCAGAACAAGGCCGCAAAGGATGACCTTGAGGCTGTTTAACCAGCCCATGCAAAGAGCCCAGGCATAACTATCCGAAGGCCTATAAGACAGCGGATGTTCAGCTAGAGCAAAGCCTGCAGGTCGTCCTAACCAAAGAAAGCTGAGCCCCATGTCAGTGCGGATCAGATTCACAGCGAGATTGTTGATCAACACGCCAAGAATGGTCAGCAGAGCGAGGGCGACGCCAACTTGCAAGCAAAAGTGCTGCGAGCGCTTCATGGGGGGTTAGTTAAAAGGTGGCGCGATCAGTAAGCCACCTTGCCGATAGGAGCGATTTAAGCCTCTAGGAATTGGCACAGAACTGTTTGGACCGAGGTGGCGGTTGTAGATCTCTCCATAATTGCCTGTGGCTCGGATCACCTTGACGACGAAGTCATCTGCCAGACCAAGCTTTTGACCAAGGCCAGCATCAACGCCTAGAAAGCGTCGCAGCGATGACATCTGTGGGTTTGTCTTGGCTTGTTCAAGCTTGCTGTCGACATTCTCTTGAGTAATACCAAATTCCTCAGCGGCAAAAAGAGCAAAGACCACCCATCGGATGGCATCACCAAGACGCTGGTCTCCACCTACTGAGGCAGGGGCAAGCGGTTCCTTACTCAGCACAACATCAAGAATGATGTGCTGCTCAGGATCAGGAAAACCAGATCGAGCCGCCGCAAGTTGAGAACGATCGGAAGTCATCGCTAGACATCGACCCTGGAGGTAACCGGCGACAACTTGATTGAGATCTTGATACTTGATCGGCGTATAAGAAAGCTTTCGTTCCTGAAATGCATCGTTGAGGTTCTGTTCCGTCGTGGTGCCTGAGCCCACACAGATGTTGCTGGCTTTCAAATCTTGAAGGCCCTTAATTCCGGTACTTCGCTTGACCATCAACCCCTGGCCATCGTGAAACACCACAGGTGCAAAGGTGAGACCATTGCCTCCTGCTGCATCCCGACTGAGATTAAATGTGGTGTTACGTGAAAGCAGATCAATTTCGCCTGTTTTTAGAGCAGTGAAGCGTTCGGGAGCTGTAAGAGGTCGATATTGCACTTTCGTGGCATCGCCAACAACTGCAGCGGCCATAGCGCGGCAGATATCAACGTCTAGCCCTTCATAGCGACCATTGCCAAGTAGAAAACTAAAGCCTGGGATCTTGCCGCTAACACCACAATGCAATTGGGCGCGCTTGCTGATCAATTCCAGCCGAGAACCACCACCTTGATCAATTGAGGCACATCCTGTGGCAAGCAAAGACAGAGTGACTAGACCTGTGGCAAAACGCCTGATCATGCTGTAACTATGCAATTTAGCCTTATTCTCTCAGATCTTTGGCAAAGCTTGAGAATAATCGATTGCCACCTGACGCAATGCAGCAACTAAAATATTGCTTAGTTCAAAATGGAACTAGAGAATAGAATGACTCGTCTTAAATTCCGAAGACCAACTCTTGCATAAAGTAGATGTCTTCAAACATATTTCATGGCCTGTAATTAAAATGGATTTGTTGCTCATTTAGACCGAGAGAGGAATGGGACTTGATACGAAAAACTAGGTTTTACGATGATTAAATAAAAGTCAAGTGAGTGATCTTGCAGCTATTAATTCCTTTCGTAAATAGGGCAAGGATCTTTATCCCATACTAATAGCATGGGATAAGATATTGGATCGCTAGCATTATCGATTCATCATTGGTCAGCAGTTTGCTTGGGATGAAGTGGAGATTCCTAGAAAGCATAGACTAAGGGCCCAAGAGCCAATCCCGCCCCAATTCAATCATTCGTCTCATTTGTAGTGATTTCTAGGTTAACTAGATGCATGACATATTGCTTTCAAAAGATCGTTCAAGCTCTCTTGCAGTTTACGATCTTTTGTCTACTTCGATACCAATAATGATTTTTGCTGCTCTGATATTGATCTGTCTCAACTTTCAATGATGGACCCCTAGAGTCAAGGGTAGGGCGAAAATCTGTAAGGCAGAACTTGTCTAAATACGAGTGACATTGAGATAATGCTTGTGCATTTTATCTATGCAAGAATAGGGTGATAAACAAGAGCTTTATGGGTTTTGATGAGATGTTATAGCGATGAATCAACAGTTCAATACTGGTCTTAGTGTCAAGATAATATTTGAAGCACTTAATCGCCATAATTGAGGATAGAGAGAATCAGAAATCAATACCTAATGATTTTCATGTGATAACTAATGACAGAAAAGAAAGCCACATAGCGCAAAGCATGTCTATAAGCTACTCATGACTTCTGCTCTATAGCCTAATGATAATCAAAGGGTATTTATGGTTCCTAGTTGGATTAAATGCTAAAAAAAGATCTCATGCTGATCACTTAATATGGGTGTATGATTTTTGCGGTCTTGCCAATTGTATCGCAACAGAAAGCATTCAGACAAAACTTAGAAACGACTGTATCCACATCTTGTCTCGAAGATTTTTAGGGGTAATCCAGTTGCTGCCATTGCAGCTCGACACTCAGCTCCAATGGTTCCATAGACCTCAACACTAAAACCATCGCCAAGCTCTGCATGCTTAGCGAGATACTCGCCAACGATGGGGTTCGATAGATGCGCCAAAAAGGCCGCATCATTAGCATAAACTTCAGACCAAACAAACGCGAGTTGATCATCTGGGTCCTGATCAAATGTGTGATGCAGCATCCCAGGCTCAGAATCCTTAACCCCTGCATCTGTCGTCGCAGCCAATGAAAGATAATCGTCAACACAGCTTGGTTTTACATGGATGCGAGCCAGCAGAAGAAAGGGCGTAGAAGCATCGAAGTTCGCCATGAAAAGCATTGGTGAGCTAAAGAGTTATAGCAGCTCAGAGTAGGTGTATGAGAGAATTTCAAAATGAGCCAAGACATCATTTTTTTCAGCAGCTGATCAAACTAATGATTTTGCAAAGTAGCGCGCTTGCTGGATGACGAAACATAAAGCCCTACTGGAATATTTCCAAGAAACCTTGAGCCATTAAAGGTCATCATGTCTAAGGAGTTAATGGTTTAGATGAATTTAATATCTTTAAGCTAGTTCATGATTTAAAATCATCAGCTCTACAACTAAATCTAATGATAAGCAAGGTTGGAAAATCTTGGTCATCATCTCAAATACAAACTTTCTAGATATGAGCAGGCTCCTGATTGCCGCCTATGCGTTCAAACAGATCAAGACTTTCCTTGTTAAGGCCAACCACCTCCACTTCTGATCCTCCAAGGCGAAGCTTGCGGATCACCTGATCCAAAGCAGCAACTCCGCTTTGGTCCCAGATGTGTGCTCGCGACATATCGACTGTGACCTTGGCAGGGTGCTCGTGAATATCAAAGCCCTGTAAGAAATAAACCTTGCTCACGAAGAACAATTGTCCACTGACCTCATAGCGAAGCTCATCAGGGTTGACTTGAATAACACTGACACGGATCACTTTGGCAACTTTACGGCTGAAGAGTATTCCTGCAAGCGCAACACCCGCTAAAACTCCAAGCGCCAAATTATGGGGTGTGGTGAGCATGGTGACGGCAAAAGTCATCAGCATCACAGCTGTATCACTACGAGGAATCTTTTTGAGCTGTCGGAGTCCGCGGATATCAGCAGTACTGACAGCAATCGCAATCATCACAGCCACTAATGCCGCCATAGGGATTTGTTTTAACCAACCTTGACCCAACAAGATCATTAACAATAAACTGACACCAGAAAACAATGTTGAAAGTCTGCTACGCCCACCATTCTCTGTATTCATTACAGATTGACCTACAAGTGCACAGCCTGCCATTCCTCCAAAAAGAGAGGAGACAACGTTGGCGATTCCCTGGCCTCGAGCCTCAACATTCTTGTTGGAGGTGGTATCAGTTAAATCATCAACGATGTCTTGGGTGAGGAACGTCTCAATCAACCCAACCAAGGAAACTGCGAGAGCTGTGGGTAAAACCAATCCAAATGTTTCAAGGTTGAATGGCACCTTGCCATCTGCTAATGATCCAAATGGAAGTGTGAAACTAGGGAGACCATCTGGAAGGCTTCCTAGGCTCTCAACAGTAGGAATATCGAGGTTGAAACCGATGCTAATCATCGTCAAAACAATGATGGCCACCAGCTGAGAAGGCAGCAGGCGAGTTAAGCGCGGTAAGCCATAAATAATCACCAAGCCAAGGATCACCAACCCCCAAACCAAAGGGATCTGGCCACCAGTAGGCAAAACCTGGGTTGCATGATCAACAACAACGTCTTCTCCGTAATGCAGATTCAGGCCTAATTGAGGGAATTGTGCTTGAAAAATCAATAGGGCAAGTGCATTCACAAATCCACTCAGCACCCCTTGAGGAACAAAACGCATTTGATAGGCAAGTCTCAAATAACCCCAAAGGATTTGCAAGAGCCCAGTCAATAGGCCTGCTGCCATCAAATAGGAAAGGCCTAGGCCTTCACCAACGGCATTACCAGTCGCCACAATCCCTGTCATCAACAGTGCTGTCGAGCCAGTCGCTGAGGTGATCATCCCCATACGTCCGCCGACTATGGCGATGGTGACAGAAAGGCAAAACGCTCCAAAGAGGCCCACTTGCGGATCAACACCAGCGATGCCTGAAAAGGCAATCGCCTCTGGGATCATTGCGAAGGCAACCACCAGCCCAGAGAGGAGATCTTTTGGAGGGTTGCCTAACCATTGTTTGATCAACGATGGTTCTGACCGGTTAATCATTAAAAAGGCTGGCTTTGACGGCAGACCTTATCTCAAAGCGACGGCAAAATACCGTTTGGGTCATGACGAGCCTTAAGTTCTTGAAGACCTGGTAACCATTCGCCGAATGCTGCTTTCAGCTCCCGCTGATGCCATGGCAGATGCGGATGCATCTGAGCCAGATGAACACCTTCGCAATAAGGCTCAAGCGTTGCCCATACCTTCTCTAGCCAGTTGAGACTTAGCGCTCTGATATGGCTATCTCCAGCCGGCCAGGCTGCCGTGATCCATGGTTTCCAGATCGCCTCACGGTGAATCAAAGAACTGACATTCTTACGCTGTCGACTGGCGACTCCGCCGAGTTGTTGAACAGCCAAGTAACACCTTGGATCTGGGCGTTCTGCCATCAGTTCGGCAAGGGCCGTGATCACTCCCTGACAGGCAGACCCCCAAGCAGGGCCAAGCAATGCAACGACTTCAGAGTGGCAACGCCCAATCGTTGTGTTTGAAACAACAGGCAATGCAAATGGTGGCAATTCATGTATGCCAGCAACATCGTCAATTTCAACAACGTTTGTGCAGAGAGTTGTTTTTTGCAGCTGATTGAATGTCGCAACAGCGGCAGCATCGTTCGCAAGGATCACTCCGTAAGCGTGGATTTCATCCCCCCAGATCCACTGCAGGCTTAACGAATCAGGCCAGCTTTCAGCCTGATGGATAAGCTCCAACAGCTGTTCAAACGTCAAACTTGATTGCCAGATACGCAGCGGTTGCAGCAGATGTGTCTGAAGCTTTAGGTATGTGATCACAGCCAGAAAAGGAGCTGCTCCGCAGAGGCCACGCCAAGCCAATTGATCTTCAGAGCAGCAAGCAGCTTCCGGCTTGGAGCGAACAAAGCTTTCTCCATCGCCCCATACACCTTTGATCTCAAGGATTTGATCAATTGCTAATCCTTGACTGCGACTCAAAGGGCTGATGCCTCCAGTGAGGATGTAACCGAGGCCTGGCAGTCCTGATAGCCCTGTGGGAAAACTTCGTCCGTGCTTGGCGAGTTCCCTGAGAAGACTCTCCATTGTCTGACCAGCCCCAATCTCCACGTGTTGGGTGCTGGGATCGAAATGGATCTGGCGACAGCTTTGGCGCAGATCCAGTGTCCAGTGTCCTTCAGCTGCACAGCGACTGGTTGTGCCTCCGCTGCAAACCATTAAGGGTTTGCGTTTGAGTTGTAGCGAGCGCATCAGCGCAGGAATGTCATCCGCTCTGGGATTGAAGACTCCTGCGATGCAAGCATCCTCTGCAAGTGCGTTTGGAACATGGAGGCGACGATGAATGGCTGCCTCTTAACCCTCATTGATCAGAGTAACCATCTCTGTCTCGAGGAGAAAGCCCTTGCTCATCAGGCTTCAGTCAATATCTCATTGAAGATATCGAACTTGGCGTTGGTTCTCTTGCTTCACGACAACAGATAGGGTCTTTCTAGGTCGCTCCTCACTGTGAATCCCGCACCCTTAGATCATCCAGATGGTCATCTCGGCATCCTGATCTGTGGGCATGGCAGTCGGAATCGCTTAGCCGTTGAGGAGTTTGCCCAATTAGTCAAGGCGCTCAAGCCAAAATTCCCAACAGTTCCCGTTGAATACGGCTACCTGGAATTTGCCCGTCCAGTGCTCAGAGAAGGCCTTGATCGGCTACTTGAACAAGGCGTGAAGAGGGTTCTTGCAGTCCCGGCGATGTTGTTTGCCGCAGGCCATGCCAAAAATGACATCCCCTCCGTACTCAACAGCTACGCAGCTGAAAAGGGGTTAATCATTGATTACGGACGCGAACTCGGCATTAACGACTTAATGATCGGTGCGGCCGGCGCCCGCTTGAAGGAGGCGCTTGAATCTGTTCCTGACGTCCCACTCTGCGAGACGCTCCTGGTGGTCGTAGGTCGTGGCTCCTCAGATCCTGATGCCAATTCCAATGTGGCCAAAATCACCAGGATGTTGGTGGAAGGCTTCGGATTCGGTTGGGGTGAAACCGTGTATTCCGGCGTCACCTTCCCCCTTGTGGAGCCTGGCTTGCGTTACCTAGTACGCCTCGGTTTCCGCCGCATCATCGTGTTTCCTTACTTCCTCTTCTCAGGGGTGTTGGTGAGTCGTATTCGACAGCACACAAAGCGGGTTGCAGACGATCATCCCAATATTGAGTTTCTTGCGGCCAAATACCTCGGAGACCACCCCCTTGTCATCGAGACCTTCCGGGATCGGATTGACGAGATCTTGCGTGGCGGAGATACCGCAATGAACTGTTCGCTATGTAAATACAGGTCTGAGCTTCTCGGCTTTGAAAACGAAGTTGGTCTTGCGCAGGAAAGCCATCACCATCACGTCGAAGGCCTTACAGAGAGCTGCAATCTGTGCAAAAAGGAGTGCACCGGTGCCTGTCAGCCCGACGGCATACCAGTGTCCCTAAAGGAGAAGGCTCATGACCATGACCATGACCATGACCACAGTCATGGTCACTACCCCTATCCCCATGCTGAGCATCCATTTGGTCCAGTCAGCCTGAGAAAATCAAGCGAAACTGAAACCTAAAATCACTGATAGAACGCAAGGATCGTCAGTAGCTTTCTCACTTGGGATAGACGCGACTTGACTTAGATAAGCAAGGCTGATCAGTCGCCAGGGGGGCTTTTCTCCGATTGCTTTCCACAGTTCTAAGAGGGTTTTCCACGGCCTGTTGGGCAACACTCTTGATGGGAAGGTGGCTCTGTGGTTTAACTGCTTTGTTACTGATCTGCGTTACATCAGTAAGCCTTTGACTGCGTTCGGCTCCCTGCTCAGACCAATGAAGCCGGAACGCCTGTGATCACATGAGTCTTGCCTGTCCACGGGACAGCTTGCTAAGTGCTTGCAACGATTGACGCTAAGCCCAAGAGTGTGGCTTTCTGGTGTCAAGAAACAAACCTCGCTGAAGGCGTTCTATGGATCGAAATCACCTCGAGCGCTGCGTTGAAATCAATGATGCTTGCCAATTAGTTGAGGCCACTTCCTCCTATGTGAGCCTTGAAGCAGAAATTCCAGAAGTGCTCTATCGAGGCATGAAGGAATTCATCGGGTCACATCCCAACTGGGACCAATACCGCGTGATGAGTTCAGCCATCGCCCATTTCCTCTTTCAAAACGGCTGCGGGGATCGAGCCGTTACTGAGCGGTATCTCAATGACCTTTTCAGCCACGCCGAGGCTTAAGGGCTTGTAGACAAGCTCTTCTTGTAATCGCCATCATTGTCAGAGTGGGACTCTGCCAGGCGGATGTTGGCCAACACGCTCCATCGACAACAAGCACATTTGGACATCGCCAAAGACGGTTCCAACGATCCACCACACTGCAATCTTCACTTTCTCCCATCGCAGCACCGCCAACTTCATGGATGTAATACCCCGGCGGTGGAGACGTTTCACTGAGAGCTAGCGCACCATCGAGAAGGGGTTCGAGAAACATGAAATTAATCAGCTCCTTGAGCGGCAACATTGTTCCCCCAGCTGACTGGATCGCTGTCTTGATCGTGTCTTGCATGTGATCAACCATGGCCTGCTCGTTCTCTCCCCATCGACAATCGATATGTGGCACTGGAACACCCCAGCGATCCAAAGTGCTTGACAGCGTCACTTTGTTGTGAGGTGAAGGCAACACTTCACCATGCCCAATCAGGAAACCTGTAGCTGTATCTGGTTTACGTTTCAACCAATCTGGGGGTTCAAAGCGATCAATCCCTCCCCAGAGTCCATAACCCCGCAAGAACTTCAACTGATTTTTAGGCTCTAAGCAAGCACCGAAAGGAAGAAAAAAACTGCCAGCTCCAGAAAGCACATTCGCCGTTGAGTCAGTCTCAGACACCTGCTTCACTTGGCTACGTGGCAGAGCAAAGAAACGACAGGTGGAGACGTGGTCCATCAAATAGCAACCGAGGTTGCCCGAGGGGTCAGTAAACCCCGCGCTGTGATGGCTCACTTCGGAACTCAGCAGGAGTCGAAGACTCTGAATTGTCGATGCACAAAGCACCACAAGCTCACCATGGAGCTCTTGTCGGTTGCCGTTGTGCTGATCAATCACCAGCACCCCTCGGGCTGCTTCATGATCTGGATGCATCAGCAACCGCTCAGCCTTGTGGTTACTCAGGATCTCTACCTTGCCTGTGGCAAGTGCCATCTGTAAGGTGCTGCCCGGACTGCTTGAACGAGGCCAAGGTCCATCAACTGAAGGCTGGTGAGGTCCGAATCCTCGTGAATGAATGACTGGATAACCAAGTTCCTTATCAACGGCGCTAGCGAACTGTTGTTCGCTAGCTGTGAACGGTAATGGGGCGATGTAGTTGCCATCCGGTAACTGTTCCAACCCATCCACATGACCATGAACCTTCAAGCGCTCTTCTAGGGCGGAGTAATGAGGGGCTAACTCGCTGTATTGAAGTGGCCATTCAGGCCCATAGCCATCTCTGCGCGAAGCCTTTAAGTCCTGATCTGAAAGGCGAAGAGTGATTCCACCCCAAGTGAGGCTGCGCCCCCCCACCTGACGACCCTGGGTCCAGATGAAGGGGTGTTCAGAAGGATACGTATAGGGATTCTCTTTTTCATTCGCGTAGAGCAACGGATTCGCTTTCCAATAGCCAGGATGTTGAGCCTGAGATCGGTGTTTGCCGCTACATAAACCATCCAAACGTCTAAGGGTGTTTCCAGGTTCTGAGCCCAGGGCTTTTTGAGCAGACAAATCTGGCCCAGCTTCTACCACGAGTACACGTACTCCAGCTTCTGCAAGGGTTAGAGCCGCAACCCCTCCAGTAGCACCAGAGCCGATCACGATCACCTCATAAGGGTGCTGAATCACGCTTGCATAGACAACATCAAGACAGTTTCGCCCCTCACGTGCATAGATAGCATCTTGATTTCACAGACCTGCGCGTTGACTTGATGCCTTGGAGAATGGATGTGCTGCTGCAATAGGGAGTTGTGAAAGTCTCGTGCTCACCTTAAAACTTGCGACAGGAAGTACTCTGAATGGAAATGTCTATGCTTCCAATCCATTGAGTCCGATTGTAGGTAGCCACTCAACTGAACCAGGTGTCCCTCCACAAGAATCTCAGGACCGCTGGTTCAAGTCAGATTTACTTCGACGGGAGGTGAACCTCTCAGAGTTGTACGAACTCTCTCAAGGTGAACTTGATCTAATAATGGCCGAAACCGCAACGATTCGCAGCGACCCAGACTCTAGTCGAAACAATCGTGGCAAGTTTGTAGTCGCAGGTTACGTTCTGGAGCTGGCCAAAATCATCAGCGATCGTCGAGCTAATCAATCATCATGATTGGAGCGGCTATGAGCTAGGCAAACTTAGATACTGAAGGAGATTGAGAAAGTACTCTCCAACCTCCTTATCAATCAAGCGGTACATTCGCATTAACGACGCAGCACTCCTCTTCCTCCGCCAAGGAAACCAATATCAAACAGAATGCCCATTGCAAGAATCAACAATCCACTAAAGCTGCTGAATCCACCATCCAGTGCGATTGCCCAACAATAAGCAAGGGTTGTTGTTGGTAGCAAAAACAGCCCTAACAATGGCCAGATCCAAACGCCAGCAAATGGGCCCATGATAAATGGTTGATAAAAGAACCAAAGTGCAATCAGCACAACTCTTGGGGCTAGAAGTCCAAGCAAGCCGATTAAACACATGATTGATTCACCACTCTTCTTTCAATAGATAGCAATTCCTGCTTCACCTGGTTGAGATGCCTGACGGAATCCTCACCAGAGTAAAAACTCAAACTCACCAAAAAGGTTAAAGCCAAGACTTGCCCATAGGCAGCTAACGGCCACTTGCTCTCCTCATCAGAATTTTCAAGAACCCAAGACTGCCAATGAAATAACTCCCTGCAATGGCCAGGTCTCGGGGAGGTCAGACTGAATTGTGCAAGGCACTAGCCCAGCTGTCGACAGAGGAGAAGAAACCCTGATATTGAAAAGAATTTATGCAGACCGACAAAGTCGAGTCAAGCAAATCTTTGACAATTAGACCAGATTAGGGAATTCAAAAAGAGTAAAGATTTCAGCCTGAGCCAATTGATTGAGATGTGCTGAAGCGAGATCAGCAAAAACAACAGTATTTATTTCTAGAGAGCTTGAGCGCTATGAAGCCGTTATGGCAATTCCCTCCATGAACCATGGAGGGCCATTTCAGGGTGAGCCCAATTGGATGCTCGCCTTATGAAAAGAAGGTTCAGCCTTCTTTTTTAACAAACACTTGCGTGGCAAGCAGGAACAGTCCTCCAGCGATAAGCAGTGCTATCTCGGGACGGATTGAGGGCCCGACTGCTGAGGCAAAGAGCACTGCAGGCATAACCACGTCCATGACGTCCATTTCAAAATCGCTGCCACTTCTAGCACTGAACAACCCCCCTCGTCCATCAACGTCATCAAAGGCCATGACAGCCAATGCACTCAAGCCAAGCCTGCTGGGACAGCTGCAAAGACAAGCAGAGGGAGCTCCTAGAAGGCAAATCTAAAGAAAAGCTGAGTAAAGGTTGGGTAAGAATTGAGCTTCAGCAGTGCTTCTCAGGCTTATATGTATCACCCGATACTGGGAGCTAAGCATGAGCACCCAAAACTCCAGCACACCAAAACCCGACAAAAGCCCTCCCCAACGCAAAACCACCTTCAAGTGGAACAGCAACGGAGAGTTGTCTGCGGTGGATATGGCACGAGTACTCGAGCGATTGACCAACCCAGCGCTGACCCAATGCGATCTTGCCTGTGAACTTGATCAAAATACCTAAATCAACTTGATATTGATTCAGGCTTCATGTACTGCCTGATCGCCTTGGACAGCTACTCATGCCATTGAGCCAAGCCCAGCAGCTGTGGCACCATCATCAAGACAAATAGATAGCCATGACAATTCTCAAGACCTTCATGATCAGGCTGAAGAGAACAGCGACTCTATTCGCTTTACTAGCAGTTGTTTTGACAATATTCTCGCCTACAGCAGTCTTCGCTTCTGAGATTGTTGATGTAGAAGATCCTACGCCATTAGAGCTCAAAGTCGCACAAGGCTATGCAGGCAAATTTTGCAATGGAGTTGCCATGGGCCTTACGCAAGAAAGTGCTCTTAAAATTGCAATTGCTGAAAATCGCAAACCCTCATTCAACCCCTCGTTATGGACTGCTGTAATCTCCAATGACAAGCAGCTAGAAAGTATAGATGAAAACAAAATTGCATCCCTTGTTACATCAATGGTTGTCGATAAATGTGGTGACCCTCTTGGTCTAAGTAGCCAAACTGATGTGGATGAATTTACATCCTATTTCATATCTACGCGAGAAGACTTATTGAGTAATTGATTAGTTCTGACCATCATTGAAATGTCCATGACAATGATGATGAACCTCCCGTCAACAGATCCCTAGCAGAATGCATTGGGACACCTAAGGGTGCAGCGTCGATGTATTTAAAGGAGTCCGCCAGAGTTTCGTTAGATCTACTGCTTGTCTGAGGGCCAAAGAGCTCAATGGTGTTGAGGTCCTCAATCGAAGCGCCCAGTATCAACAAAATTCAGGAAAGCTCCATAGGCTTTAGCAATCGCGATCTAGACATGGAAACCCCCTTTCGTAACGTCACTCCCAATACCCCTGGAGGTGCGGCATCACTTCTGATCGCTCTCTTGTTTTCCAGCTTTATCTTGATCACGCAGGCTTTGTTCGTCGTCCCAGCAGGTCAAGTTGCAGTTGTGACCACGTTGGGCAAAGTCAGTGGGGGATCTCGTCTGCCAGGGCTAAACCTCAAAATTCCGTTCATCCAAGCAGTGGCGCCCTTTGATGTTCGCACGCAGGTGAGGCCTGAGAAATTCGCGTCCCTAACAAAAGATCTTCAAGTTATTGAGGCAACTGCCACGGTGAAATATGCAGTACGGCCGAATGAAGCCGGGCGTGTGTACAGCACAATCGCCAGCAATGACCGCGAAATCTATCCACGCATCATTCAACCCTCCCTGCTCAAGGCACTTAAATCAGTGTTCTCTCAATACGAACTGGTCACCATTGCCAGCAAGTGGAGCGACATCTCAGAGCTGGTGGAAAGGGCTGTCGCTGATGAACTCGATAAGTTTGACTATGTAGAAGTTCGCGGCCTTGATCTCACTGGGCTTGTCATCGCTGAAGAGTACAGAGCCGCGATCGAACAAAAGCAGATTGCAGAGCAACAACTTCTCAGAGCGCAAACTGAAGTTAAAATTGCTGAGCAGGAAGCACAGCGATACGAAACCCTCAACCGCACCCTCGACGACCAGGTGCTTTTCAAATTATTCCTCGACAAATGGGACGGCAGCACGAAGGTTGTGCCCGCTTTGCCAGGATCAAAAGGAGGCGGGACGCCTGTGATCGTAGGGGGACGTTGATCATTAATCAGATCAGCCTAATTCTCAACTGTGGCAAGAACTGAAGACAAGAAATCATCGCCAGATAAAAAGCCAGGCAAAAGCTAATAAAATCCTTGATTAAATATCCAAGTATTTAATCGCTGTGTTGGAGCGAATTCCAATACTCACTATTGCCGTCAAATTGATTGTGACAACTAGCACGGTAATCAAAAAGAAGAGTTATTATAGATTCGCCAAAAAGGAGCCATTAACACTATGAACAATTAGAATTTGCCAGCAAGTTACGCAGAAGAGTATGAGTTTGTTAGCTACCACTTAAGACCTCAATAAGTAGAAGCAAGCCATATCTTAAATCCGTGAACAGAAGATCAGCCGTAAAGACTTACTCTCTCTGGGATTTGTCTTTTAAAAACGAATCAAGACCATTGAAGGAATATTGAAAAGCACGATTGTAGTCTATGATAAACACATAAGCATTGATGCTTCTATTGCCAAAAAGACATTTCTGTGTTGATAAATTTAAGCGCTGAGATGTTTAAGCACTACTCATTGATCAACTGATCATTAATCTTGAGTGACAGCTCCTCAACTCTGTGCTTGCCTTTAACGGCTAACCGTGAGGAATCGTTTTGCTGACGTGAAACGCCCTCCGGGACATGGAGTTGCCGAGATGGTTCCCGGACTGCGATGGCTTCTTTGGCCACTGAGCCGCTTTCTGCGTCAGAGCCTATCGATGCAGATCCTTGAAGGTTTGCTGGCAGGGGTCATTGCTGGGCTGATGCTTCCCGTCGCCATGGTGAGCCTGCTTGCCCCAATAGGGGAAGGCTTCCTTCGCCTGTTCCAGATGCCAGTGGTGCCGTTTTTGAGCATTTCGCTCGTGGCTGGAGTGGGACGCCTTGAACTTGCTCAAGCAAGTCGGCTGCTCGGCCGAGCAGCGATTGTGCTGATGGGGTTCTGGGTGGTCGTGCTCGGGGCAGTGCTTTTGATTCCCCTTGGCTTTCCAGATTGGCGGGAAGCATCGTTCTTCCGGCCAAGCCTCTTAGAGGCTGCTCAGCCGATGAACCTCATCGAACTGTTTATTCCAGTCAATCCATTCGCAGCATTTGCAGACACACAAATTCCAGCAGTGGTGCTGTTTTCTATTGCGCTCGGCATCGCTTTGATTTCAGTTCCAAAAAGGCAGGGCCTGATTGAGGTGTTGGACCGGGTTCAATCAGCGCTGTTGAAGATCTCTGCATACATCGCAAGGTATACACCACTTGGAGTGTTTGCGATCCTCGCAAGCACGACGTCTCAAGTTTCACCATCAGAGATCCCTCGACTCGCCATCTACATTGTTTTGCAGGGCGGAGTTGCAGTTGTCCTTACATTTCTCTTCCTTCCCTACCTCGTTCAAGCAGTAATCCCTATCAAGGCCGGGGAACTCATCAAGTCTTTCCGTACACCGCTTGTGATTGCGTTCTCAACAGCAAATTTACTGGTGGTACTTCCATTACTAATCAATCAAGGCAAACAGCTCTTGATTGAGGGGATGGCAAGACAACGTTCCCTTGGCTTAGAAGATCGTGAAAGCCGTAAAAAGTTAGCTCAGTCGATCGAATTACCGGTTGAGGTGCTAACGCCTCTTGCGCTGGTCTTTCCTGATATGGGCCGAGTGTTGTCACTTGCTTTCGTCCCTTTTGCAGGTTGGCTCACAGGCAATCCGTTAACAGTCGAACAAATGCCCAGCTTCCTCATCACAGGTCTGGCAAGCACCTTCCTTGAAGGAGTGCTTGCGATGACATTCCTGCTGAGCAAGATGGGCCTACCCACAGACATGGTGAATCTCTACATCGCCCTTGATCAGTTGGCTGTAGCACGTCTTGGCACGCTGCTCGCATGCATGAGTGTGATCAGCCTTGTACTTGTTGGGACATGGATCAGCCTTGAGGGATTTCGATACAGATTATCGAAACTTTTACCGGTTGCTATTTCAATGCTAATCATACCAATATTCATCAGTGTGAGTCGGTTTATCCTCAATCAAATTCCGCAACCAAGCAATCCATACCGAAGTCAACTCGAGACTCAAGGCTTTGTTCTGGCCAAAGAAAAAGCAGAGCTAATCAAGGACCCCAAGCCACTCAAAGAAGCCGGCATCTGGCCGTCAATGCAGGCTAGAGGAGCAATCCGTTACTGCATCCATAAGCAGGATTATCCAATGGCTTATCGCAATGCAAAACAAGAGTTAGTTGGTGCTGATGTAGAAACCGGGCTCTTATTTGCAGAAGATATGGGCATGAAAGCCAGCTTTATTCAAATCGATCACTTGGGTAATCCAAATAAGGTTAGACAAAATGGAATAGAGGCACTGAAGAATGGATTATGTGACCTAAAACTATCCAGTGACATCATTATACCTCAGGAGTCTGCTGAGGTGTTGTACACTTCAACCAATCAAAGCTACGGCATAGGATTGCTGTTAAAGGGGAGACGATTCAGTAGTAAATATAGATGGAAAGAGATCAAGGCTATAAAAGGTTTTCGAGTTGGCCTTGAAGCTCATTCCCCATACAGTATCAATTGGGTGCAACGATTGCTTCCGCACGCTATCTTGAACACATCGAAAGGAACGGACGAGCTACTCAAGGAGCTCAAAAATGATAATCTTGATGCAGTAATCATTTCGGCTCAGAAGGGTGCTGCTTGGAATGTACTCGAACCAAGCCTCACATTACTCGTACCAAAACCTACAAAAAGCCTGCCGACCGCAAGACAAGTTCCTGAAGATGCGATTGAGCTTTCGAGGGTTTGGAATCATTGGCTAAAGCTGCAGGGGTTTGACGGAACTCAAAATAGAGTTTATCAACACTGGGTTGAAGGAATTGCAGATGAGGAAAAATAATGACACCATCAGTATCAACTGAGTAATAGACAAGACTTGACAGTCGCCTAATCATTCTAAGATCGATATCCTGGAAATATGCATGTCAATGATATTGCTAGAACACGCGAGAACTTTAACGAGGAATCAATATTATATCCGTAAAAAATGACAAGAAAGAATCAAACTACTGATCAGATTCAGTCAGTTTGATCAAAGGGTGTTCTGTTTAGAGATCAATAACCCAATAGTTTTTATCGCGAAGCATAATCTAACTACAACCATCTGCGACAGTTTGCCTCTCTCTTTTGATCTAGTCAGGATTGCCAGCCTTGGTCAGGCCAGAAGAAAGGGGATGAAGTTTTTTCCTAGCGCGATGGGGTGACACCCTCAACCGTGCAGTCGGTGCACTGCTGGACAATTGATGTGCATGTGGCCCCCACTCAGGGATAGGTGCTGGTTGTGCATTCCGATTGACATGCGTTGAACGGACTGGAGTTAACGATGAGCGGGAAGGCTTTAGCCGTCGTTGGGAGCGCGATTCAGTCAAGGTGATCAACAATGCGATTGCGCTAATCAATACGGGGCGCAAAGTAAAAACTGAAAAGCGCCCTCCGAGCAATAGGGCAATGCCAAGAACAAGGGTCAGCTCGTAAGGGTGTGGAGAGGATCTCATTGATCGTCATCCAATTCGGTAATACTCAAGCTTCTAACGCATTGATCTTCTTGTAGCAAGGATTGCATCGATCTTCGAAAGTCCTGATCCAGCCGCTGAGCTGCCCATCGGTTGAGAACAATGCAAAGGGCGAATGGGTAGATGCTCAATTGATCAAAGTCGACAAGACGTCTTGCTAACAAGCAAAAAAGTGCTCAGGGACCGCGCAGATCTTGGACATCAATCAGCTGTGATTCCTTGGATTTATAGGCTGATCACCCTCTCTGCCAATTGCCTCTGCCAACCAAGCGTCATCTTTCTGAATCAAGCTGAGCGCCATCTCTAATTTTGCTGATAAAGATCTGATAGCGACTGCCTAAGTGAATCAGGTTGATCCTCACTTCAAGCTACTGACAAGCTATTCGCAGCCCAACTCTCAGACTCACTCATTACTGGAGTAAGGCCCAAAATGAGTTGCACAGCTTGCACCGCAGTGAGCCCCTAGGCTGATTGCCTGTTCAACAGTCCAGCCAGCAGCCAAGCCTGCAGTTACCCCTGCGGCAAAGCTATCGCCACAGCCATAAGCATCCACGACTGGAGACTTCAGTGAAACAGCCTGATAGCGTCCGCCAGGCCATAGCTGACCGCCTAAAGCTCCTTCAGTTGCAATTCTCAGCCGGGGAGTTGGAAAGAGGGCTGTATCTGGAACGTGTTCGCCTGGATCAAGACCACTACCAATCAGCGCATCAAGCTGAATATTCGCCTGCTCAAGTGTCTGTAGACGAACGCGAGGAGTCGCTGCCATCACACCAGCATGGCGACAATGATGCAATGCTGGTGCATCTGCAGCTGTCACAAAAACACCGTCGTAACCAGCAAGGGTTTCCCAGCCCAGCGCATCTTTTGCGCTGGGCTGTAAACGCTCTCCAATCACTGTAATTGCCCGTTCCCCATGAGAATCAACAAGGCTGATCGCCCGACGAGTGGGTTGATCACGCCACGCCACAGTCAGGCTTAAGCCAAGCTGCTGCAGTCTTTGAAAACTCTGCTCACCGTATGAATCTAGACCTAGAGCTGTTATGAATTGAACGGGTTGCTTAACGAGCCGAGCCAATTGCACCGCGACGACAGCTCCACCCCCAGCGGGTTCTTCAAAAGAATGACCTGCATGGCTGATTATCCCAGGCTGGGGTAATTGATCTGTAGACAGGAAGGTCACCCATTCAACGTGGCCCACAACTGCCAACTTCAGCTTGGGAAGATCTGGCAGATCCTGGGGTTCCAAGAGATTCATGGTGATTGATTCACTCAATACAAAAGGATGCATCAGTACGGCATGGTCAGGGCGATGGGGCTGTTGGCTATCGATTGGACTGGTAACAACCCTGGGCCGCTTGCTTAGGCCATGATCGTTGCAGGGCATGCAAAAAGCCTTGGCTGATTCGTGGCCTTAGAAAAAAGGAGGACTGGCGAATGGTTTGCCTCTTTGGTATCCCTGGGTAACTGCCAAAGCACAATGGCAACACTGTTACAGGCAACTGGAGTGGAGCTAGAGCCATGCCTTTGCGAGCATTGCTGTCAGATCCGAAGTCAACAAAAGGAAGCCCAGAGAGTCTGGCAACTTCCGAAATTCCAAAGCGGTTGCTGGCAGCGTCTTGATCTGCATCATTCCAGCAAGGCCGCATAATCTAAGAATGGCATCGAGATGATCGACAAAACCAAAACTCAGTTCTTCATGCGAGCTGGGTTCCCTTTCTCCTGGTCATCTCAGCACGGTGATTCGCACTTTTCACTGATGTAGATAGATCGCATTCACGCTCTCAAAAGAGAGCCAAAAAACCTTTCGCAAATCATCGTTATCGACCAGAGTTTCCTTCATTGAATGAGTAAGCAACCCAGCCTGCTCGAAGGGCCTTGTAGAAGAGACGATAGGGATAAGATCTGATCGTTACTTGATCAGCTTGATTAAAAACGGCTTGAGACCATTCAAGACCTGTGCTGCTCGCGATTGAGTTCGAGCAAGACCTGATCCTCAATAGCGTTCCGAAGCCATGAGGCAATAGAGCGACGCTCATTCCTTGCCAAACGTTCCACCTCTGCCGCAAGCGAAAGCGGAAGGTTTACAGCCAGTCGCCTGGTGATGGTGAGATTGACAGGCATTGCCCTGAAGCTGCATCAGCCAACACATAATAGCCATAAGGGATCCAAGGTGAAGCATAGGGGTATCCCTACACACAAGGGGTTGCACTTTATAGGCCTAAGGGCCGATGATTCAGGGGCCGACACCTCCGGCATCAAAACAACTCCACCGCAATGAGCAAATGAACAACACAATCAAGAGAATTTCAGCAGAGCGTGGGCTGACAAACATCCACACGATCAAGTTGGCAGTGCTCGATGCAATCGAATATGCAGAGCAGCGAGGTGATTTAAACCTAGCTCTCGCCTACGCCGCTTTCCTCAAGAAAGACCTCGACCCATTCATCAAAGAGAGGCTAGGACTATGAAACTCACAAATGTTGTAGCAAAACATGGATTTGTTCCATCTGCTCTTGCCCAAATCAACAATGCCAAGCTCTATGAGCGCAACAACTCAGACGGAGTTACAGAACTGCTTTGCGTTCAGAAAATCGGCAAGGGCATGAGAGTTGATCGGATGCCATTGCTGATAGCATCTGGTTTAATCATCCCTATCGGGGAGGCAGTTAAACAGATCCTACCGATATCAGAGCTCGAGGGATTTCTAGATATAACACTTAAGCCAGCTTTGTTCCATTAAGCTGCTTGTCATTTAATAGCAAAGCTCTAGTTATAAAGTATGCAAGCACTACTTGGTAAGCGGTTAAGAGTGGATAAGAGGCCAATCTAGGAACAAGCAGATATCAATAATTAGAGAGGGGAGTAAATGGTCTTTGATTCAATCATCAATCAATAGAAAAAGTAAAGTCAGGCGTCTCATCAGCTCAATTGTTTTCTTGATCAAACCAAGGCCGATTATCAAAATCCTCAGAAGGATGCAGACAAGCCTCTTGCGTATTTTGGTCTATTTGTTGATTAACTATCTGATCATCAGGTGTTTTGGACTCAGGTTTAGGTAGCTGTTGCCAGCCACTGTTCCACATGGAGGAGTCTTTCATTTCCTGCCAAGACACACATAATCGTGCGTGGCCATCAAGCACAGAAACGAGATTCACCCATCGATCTGATCCCTTACCCCCGTAGTTGATTGCAACAAAATGGCGAAAACCAAGCCGAGAAGTTGTGCTTGTCCAAGCTTTGTTGGGTGGCCAGTTCATAGGTAGACTAAGGTTATGCAAAAATCGGAAAATACATTTCTACCAAGGATTCGGAGTCGATAGAAAGAATCTATAGTTTTAGTAACGAAACAAAGATAGGAGATTCTGTTCTTTAACCATGGCAATCCTAGAGCTATCTTGAACAAAATCATGGGATTGTTGTGGGATTATGATCTACCCAGCTGGGTAGTCTCGCGGCAATCACGCTCCTTTCAGCCATGGCTAGCTGCGAGGATGCTGCAGAGAACGGAAGCCTAGGGAATGAATGGCTTGCGTTAAGTGGTGACAAAGATGACGACTATCAATTGATTAGAGACCCTAAGCGTCTAAATTTAGACATGGCCAAACTCAAGACCGACAAGTCAGCACCTTGGCCCTTGTTGGTGATCAGCTTTTTCATCTCGTTATTTATTGGCAGCCAATTAGGGCTGGTTGGCCAGATGCTCTTATCTGATATCAGTGAGCAAATCAATTCTAATGGAAGCAAAGATCAACACTATAGAACTGATAAAGAACAGCCACAGACTCAACAATCGAGCTGTATCCAGCCCGCAGATGGTGGCCCAGCTTTGAATGAAAACTTTGAGCCATGCACAAATTAGAGTGTGATTTCTGCTCCTTAAAAGAACATTCTTAAGATGGCTAATACAGCAAGGTAGCCAAGTAACAAACTAACTGATTGGAATCAATAGAATAGACATTCGTGCTAGATCCTTAGCAAGGTAAAATAAATAACAAGAAAGATTCTTAGGCTGCAATAAAACAGGAATTGATAATTAACAGAATTTAGTCTGCGGTCTTAATGATAATCTCCACACGTCGATTGCGCTGACGCCCGATTGGATTATCACCTCCTTTTTCAGTTGTGTTTGAGGCCACTGGCTTCAATTCCCCAAAGCCCTTGGTGACAAATGGAACATTGCTTAGGCCACCATCAGTGACAAACCAGTCTCGAACTGAAATTGCACGCTTCTCAGAAAGTGTTTGATTATATTCATTCGAACCCTTCGAGTCAGTATGACCTTCGATGCGAACATCGCCCCGTGACGTCTCACGGATGCGTTTGGCGACAGTCTCAAGAGAAGCAACAGCTGATGGCTTGAGGTTGGCTTTATCGAAATCGAAGAGAACATCAGCAGCAAGTTCAATAAGAATCTCACGTTCTTTCTCAATAACAATGTGTAGATCTTCAATAGAGTACTCAATCGTATTTACGTCAAAAACCAAATCATGGGTTTCATGCAAAAGACTGTTTAGTTTTTGCTTGGTTTTAGAAGTTGGGTTTTCGAGCTTACTGGATTTACTAGTTGCTATAACAGGCATGGGTTGCTGAAAATCATATACCCAAGCCTGGATAGGTTTTATACTACCTGATTGCATTAGAGCAACAGAAAAGGACATTAAATAGAAAAGACGTTGATACCTAATTGGTAAAGACATTGGATCAACCTTCTATCCGTACATCCTCTATAGGTACTGTGCCAGGGATATAGATTGAAACACTCTCTACTTCAACTGGTGGAGCAGGGAACTTAGCCCAAACTTTATAAGAGCTTCCGGGGTTCAACTTTGTTGGACTGTTGACTTTGGTAGTCATAGGGTTTCCATCTGCTTTAACGACAAGATGTTTCTTCTGGTTAACATTATCAACTATGTATGAATCAGCGAGCCAACTGCTTCTAAGATTTGTCCAACAATATGAGTTACACAATGTCACTTCCTCGTCTGTGTTATTAATATAGCGCCATTGTAAAGTAACTGTATTGTCGCTTGATCGTTTTA
This sequence comes from Prochlorococcus sp. MIT 1303, assembly GCF_001631965.1. Classification (NCBI taxonomy): domain Bacteria; kingdom Bacillati; phylum Cyanobacteriota; class Cyanophyceae; order Synechococcales; family Prochlorococcaceae; genus Prochlorococcus; species Prochlorococcus sp. MIT 1303. Next base: position 228,873 of record NZ_LVHK01000042.1, on the reverse strand, counting down.
CCCTAAGAAGGGCTACGTCAAGTCCATTTTCATGCTCTTCTAAAGCCAAAACTTTCTCATTTCTTGGGATGGGTTCTCTAGCAATCTTTTCCTTCTCTTCTTTCGCATGTTGTTGATCTCTTTCAACTTCTACCCTCTTCTCAGATCTCGTTTCATTAGACGAAAGTTGAGTCTCACTGCTCCTTAAGCATCCACTACAAAGGATCATGGCAAGGGATAAACTAGTTAAGGCAAGCGGCCCTGGCTTTTGGTTGCTCATGAGGTTGGATTTTGATTTGACATTTGAACAATGGGATTAATCGAAAAATTCTATTGGCATTCTTAACTTGTTTATAACTGACTCATTGGCAATAGGCAAGGCAATGTTAAAAAAATGAACCTTTCATTATCCATGCATTTCTAAGCTACCAAATGATTGGACAATTCTTGTCAAGACTTGATTCACCTCAAATGCTTAGAGAACACTAATTGTTCTGCATAATGAAGTCCTTGATTTGTTAGATGTGTTTAACATGTGTTAAAATTCCTGCCTTTTGTTTTTTTTGGTGGTTTCGCTGTTTATAGGTCTGAGATAAGTGAGAAAGCATAAAACTCTGAATGTTGATAGTTTCTCCAAATACTGCCTTATCGGGAGTGATTAAAGACAAGATATGCTGTGATTCTACTCATACAAATATTCGGCGATACAAAAGCTATGAACCGTAAACGCAAGAGAATAACTTGGATTAGGTAAACCCAGGCAATGGTGAAAAACTTCAAGACTGGTTGCCATTGAACAACTTTGCACCAAGTATTGAGGTTAATTAATGCTGCATGGCTACTCAACCCAATCACTTTTACGAGCAGGTTAAGGCTATTAAAATGTTATTAGGTTTGTCTTTCTAATAAAAATCAATTAATCAGTGAACTCGTCATTCACAACTTTTATTTTGATGTCTCCGTTGCCTCGCCAGCTGGCCTGTCAAAGACAAACTTAAGAATTAGGATTGCCAGTCCTAGGATAAAGGTGATCACATTAAACAGGATTACTGGCATAGAATGTATTCCCCAGCCATATATTTCCCATAGGATGATGCCAGCGATAAAAAGAATGAACATCACGTAAGAGATGTCTTTTGCTGATTTAGAACGCCAAACCTTTACTAATTGAGGAACAAACGCAATTGTGGTTAGTGTTCCAGCTATTAATCCCAAAACATCCATAGAAGAGAGAGAGTCCATCAGGGCCTCCTGAGCCACAAGGATAATTTTTGGCTAAGCCTTCCAGACTCTATTGCAGCGGCCTCACATCATCGCAACATCAAGACTTCAAATGAGGATTGCATTCGTATAGGCGTTGCCTTGCCTGCCACGGGGAGTGAATGGCTTACGTTGCTACAAAGCCCTGGTTGTTTCCTTTCTCTGATATGAGTCGATCTGCTCCGCTCCGCTCTACGCAGCAATGCTTCTAGAACCAACCTGCTGAGCCTCAGGGTTGACGATCCATAAGAGATGAGAACGGCTCCGTTGTTTGCCCGCTTCAAGAACACTATCGGCTGAGATAAGCAAAGCCCTTTGCAGGTCATGAAATTTGGCAGGCAAACCAGAAATAGAAAGCATTTGTCTGGCGATCTTCTCAGGGCTGGTCAGGCAAGGTTTTGCTTCTCTCTGCAGTGATTGACCATCGTCTATCTCCAACCTATTGCTGAACTGAGCTTTAACCCATTTCACTGGGCTCCAAAAACTCAGCCAGGCAAAGCTGGGTCGACTGCAAGGGTAGACAGTTGTGCCAATGATTTTCACGAACACATCGATGCTTGTGGGATCTCTGTTTCATCTGGCCTCTAGCGCAAAACAGCATTGGGGTATGACTGGTCAAGATCATTGCAAGACCAGATGGCTGAGCTGTCTAAGGGTTGGAAGGAAGAATTTGTCTGTGACTTCCATACTGCGAAACAGGACGTTCAAGCAACGTCTCCCTTCAAAAATTCCACCAAGGGTTTTTTCTTGGTTGATTGTTTGCTGTAATTGGATGTTCTCAATTGATCTGATGACAACTGTTCGAGACCGAATCAATGCTCACCTCCCTATTGTTCTGGAGGTTCTGCGCACTGGATCCTTGGTTGTAATTGCCCTAAGCACGATCTGCGCTAGTCAGTCCCTTAAGCAAATGGCTGGTGGTCACGATGCGCCTTCTGAAGTCAGTGCGACCCATAAGGGGCATAACTGAAGCTAAAACTGAGTAGCTCTTTATCGACAGCGATAGAGTAAATATAAAAGCAATGCTCACTCGTCAACCTTCAATTTGAAGGTTGCTTTTGCTCTAGCTATGGCCGATGCCAAAAGTCATAAAAAGACAATGAGCATCTATTAGCAGGGCAGTATGGGCATTGATTGATAATTCGATAATTTAGATTCTCTTGCTGTCTTCAAGCTACAAGAGTCACCTTGCTTTGTTTAGGCTTTTAATTATCTAACGTCCTAGTCTATAATGTCTAGAGTCTATTCTAGCTGCCTGATTAAGAATAGCATTAGGATCGAATGCCAGGATAAAGGCTTAATATTCCCGACCAGATTTTCACCAGTAATGATCAACATTTTAAAAATAACTTCTCAAATTCATTTCTTTCCAAATGGTCAAATTGTTGATCTGATTCTGGAAATCTACACCTAATCAAAATAATACATGCTTTTTATGACATCCAACCCCTTTGAATAGTGGTTAATGCCATAGCGAGCCTGCGTTGGTTGAGAACAATGATAGAACTAAAATTGTTTTTATTTAGCTAGTTACTGCAAGCCAAATTCCAAAAACTGCCATAAAAGATGCAGCTATTCCTCCAAGCCTTAGTCTATCGCCTTCATAGCGGCAAAGAAGCAAAGCCATTACAGGTGAGCTGCTCAGTAATGTCACCCCAATCCCTAAGGGAAGCTTTTGCAGAGCTAGCTGTTGCAAAATAATCCCAAGGTTGGTTCCCAACAATGTCGCAAACAGAATCCTGGGCCAACGGATTTGCGACGGGCGTGGATAAGGAATTGGTCGAATGCATTTACGTAGCCAAGGAATAATGAGCACTAATCCACCTAGTAAGCGAATCGCGGCACTTTGCAAAGGTGTGATCTGTCCTAAAAGGAGTACCTGTCGTGAAAGTGCGGCACCACTAACGCCGCAAATAACACCAGATAGAGCAAAGAGCAGCCCCAATCGTTGAGACGAGTACTGTCGATTGAACCCCACTCCCTTTTCCGGCGGTTGCTGAAAGGCAGCAATGACGACTGATGTAGCAACAAGGATTGCTCCAAACCATGATTTCAAATTAATTATCTCAGCTAAAAATGTCATTCCGTAAAAGCTTGCCAAAAGAGGTCCTAACGCTTCAATCGTCAATGTTCTTCGTGTTCCTAGTCTTCGCAGTGCAGCGAAGTAGAAGCTATCTCCCAATGCAATACCTAATGCGCCACTGGCCATCAACAGCATCAAGCCATTGGTCTGCTCAGACCATGGCAAGAATAGAAGTACAGGGCACAAAAATAATGTGGCAATGACGATCTTAAGACCATTTAATTGCCAGGCAGTTAAAGACGTTTCGATTGAGCGCCAAAGACTACTACTTAATGTCCAAGCAAGAGATCCAGAAAGCGCTGCTAAAACACCAACCACCATTGAATGATTTAATTAGAATAGAGAAGGAAAATCACAACTTCTCTGTAAGCTAGATATTCCTATTGGGGCTAGGTGATGGCAACCCCCATGTTGGAATCGGTGGTAGCTCTGCTCCAGCTGCCAATGATTGTTGCCAGCCTTCTAGCCAGGCTTCCATTTCTTTCGGAGTCAGCACTCGTTCTAAGCGGCGAATCAATTCTTGTGGAGGGTGTTGCATCAGTATGTTCCTGATTAGTGCTGGAAAAACCACAAATTTGCATCTGCTCGACCAGTCTCCATCATTAGCCTCTGAACTTTTAGTCCACCTAGATATAGCTCTACCAGCATGAGGTGAACATGATCATGGACAATCGCTGGATTTTAAAGTCATGACTATCAAAAAATTGGCCTAGGTGATCCCTGCCGACTCTTGCTGAAACGTCTGCGCAAATTGAAGCCATAGGGATTGTCACCGTCCTTGTCAGAGCATCAAAGGAGGAAAATCAGCCCGATCGGCTGAATGACGCCCACGCCAAAGACGAACTCAGAGTGATTCTCTACAAAAAGGCCCAACCTATTGGTGGCAAAGGTTTTACTGATAAGCACCCCAGAGATTAGTATTCTTGCGTGGCGGGGCGTGGCGCAGCTTGGTAGCGCGGGTGCTTTGGGAGCACTAGGTCGCAGGTTCGAATCCTGTCGCCCCGACTTGAATCTCAGCGAATCGAATATCCAGCTGTGTGCTGAGGGTGTGCTGAACGGCCAGCAGGTTCTCTGCTCAGCACACAACTTTCCCAGCGTTTATTGACTTGTCTGATCGCATCAGTAGGGTGTGATTAACGCATCGCGCCTCTCAGAGCCCCTGAACCGCGATTCCGTCGAAAACCTTCCATCAGAACAACAGTTGTCTGAATTGCAGCTGCTGAATACACCCTTACGTCCGAGGCTTGAACCTTCTTTGGAGGAATGGCTTGCACTGCCAATCCGCACCCCAAAGGGTCAACGCCCTGTTCTATTTGCCAGTGATTCAGAAAAGGCAGCTGCTCATTGCAGGGTTCGACGTGATCACGCTCTTGGCGTCATCTACGAACACACCGAGAACAAACCTCGAAGAGGCGATCTCCTAAGTCACAAGCTTGGAAATCGTTTCTACCGCCTGCAGAAGCAACTGATTGCAACTGAGGGAACACCCTCCGCTGTATTGCAGCAGGAAGCACGAGATGCCTACCGCGCATCCGCAACGCCAGCACAAGAAGAATCACCAGAAATACGCGCCTACCTCGAACGGATCTGGGGAGCACTCAAATACCCAAGCGTTAGCGAAGTCCCCTGGACACCATTCGCAGAAAAGCGGATCAACCTCTCAGAGCTTTTCCCAGAGCCACGTTGATACGCCTCCACAAGGGAATCATTTCTTCTCCCTAACAGACCCTGTATGGGTGCCGGAGGCTATTGCAGGTGAACAGCTTGCAATTAAAAAGAGCACTCTTCGCTGCATGCGCCGTGAGCGCAGGATTCGCCCTGGTGTCGATTGGATTTATTCAACCGGCTGCAAGAACAGCAGTGTTCTTTACAACGTGCATTCAATCATTGAGCTGCAAATGCAGCGAACGATTCAAATTGCACGAGAGGAGGATCAAAAACGCCAGACAGAAGCTGAGGGGAATCGTCTGGCTATTGAGACCTATGACGAGCCCGATTCTGGTACGCCAACAGGGTCGGAGGCATGAAGTCCTCAGAACATCTCGCCTACCTGAAGGAGCGAGGGGTTGATCCCGCACGACTGGGTGGGCACTATTTCACTGATGGATCTGATCTCTGCATCCCTTACTGCGATCCACAGGGCAAACCCTACAAAGACAGCCGAGGCAATCCATACCGCGTTCGCCGTCCATTCCCTACGGGTAAACCCAAATTCAAGGCTCCTCCAGCATCAGGCTCCCGTCCCTATTTCAGCCCTCTTATGCCAGAGGGTTACCTCGATGACATCAACATCCCGCTGGTGTTAATTGAAGGCCCAGTCAAAGTCGATAGTTGTTTTCAAAACATCCCCACCGGATACTGCTTTGTCGGCTTGACCGGTACTTGGAACATCCGTGATCATCGCGGTGAAGATGGCATCACCGTCGATCCAAAGGGCGAGACGCGAATTCTCCCCGAAATGAAAGCTATCCCGATGAAAGGTCGAAAGGTGATCATCCTGTTCGACTCCGACATTGCTGACAACAAGTCAGTAGCACAAGCAGCCAGGGCAATAGCTAATTGGGCGCGAGGCCGCGGTGGTTCACCATCTCGCGTGAATCTGCCTAACGAACTTGACGGTAGAAAGAACGGCGCAGATGACTTCCTCGTTCGTCATGGTGCCGATCAACTGATCTTGAAAATCGAAAGTTCCAAAGTCATTGGCTTTCCGCTCCCCTCTCCTCTCCTTACGGATGACGGAGACATCAGGAGTGACTTAGATCCAACTGAAACAGAAGAGGCGATCTTTGCTACTGCTCAAATCGCTGATATTGGGGTTCTCGATAGCGTCACTCGCCGACTCTTCAAAAAACTGGGAAGGAGTTACCAAGAGTTGATCATTCAGATTGAAGAAGCTCGCACCCAGGGAGAAGACGCCGGCTTTCTGGTTACAGACGAAAAGCTCAATCAACCCAATATTGATAGCTGTTGGGTTGTCCCTGAGCTGCTACCCAGAGGAGAGGTTACGGTTCTTGCTGCAGACTCAGATACAGGCAAGTCTTTGCTGGGTTACGACCTCTGCAGAGCACTCATTACAGGGAAGAAATGGCTGGGCTTCAGTGTCCCCAAAATGCGTGTTCTGATTCTTCAACTGGAGGAAGGTGCTTGTTCTATTTCACGTCTCAAGGCTCACGGTTTTTTTGACTTCGCTACCAAGGGTGTCGAATGGGATCTTGGCGACAGCTTCGACCTAGCAAAACCGCGACACCGTCAGCAGCTTCAGTCGATGATTCGATCTGGATTCGATTTCATCATGGTTGATCCGTTGCGTGCTGTTAGCAGCCTCGCAATTGATGAGAACACTGCAGAATTTGGAAAACGTGTTGTGCGTCGTCTTCGCAAGCTGATCACTGAAGAAGGCGGTACCGCTCTGATCATTCATCACAACAGTCGTGGCTCTGGAAAGTACGCCGGGAACGGTGACATCAAGGCCGCTGTTTGGGGGTTGGCAGCACTTCGACTGGTGGATGCAAACGACACAAGCATTCTTCACCTTTCCACTCTCAAGGTGCATGACGGAAAGGCCCGTGACGCTGATCCAATCCTTTGGCGTCTTCAGCGCACTCGTGTGGAGTCGAAATGGGATGGCAGTGATAACGACTGCAAGTGGGAGCTGCTGTCAATGGAACAATTCCAATCACCTGACCTGCCACTCCTCAAGCGCTTTGAAGCGTTACTAGAACAGCAAACTAAAGAGCTGACATTGCGGGAGATTGCCAGTCGACTAGAGCTACCGGATGGCCCCGATGGGAAGGTCAATCCAACCCTCCGAACCATGTCCGCTAAAACCGCATTGATCCGCCAATGGGCTATCAAGAAGCGCGGCAAAACGACAACTTATTGGATGCCTTATGACCGACGGTCAATTGCAGTCCAGCAGGGTATCCCTGGTTCTGCTGCGTTTTTAGATAACCAGTTAACCCCTCCTACTAATAAAGGAGTCTTAAGGGGTAACCAAAGGTCAACTCAGGGTGAACCATTAGTTGAAAGTTGGCCCAGGGTTAACTCAGATCCGCTTAAAAGCCGGGACATACATACCCCCCTCCCCAACCTCAACGGTCACGCCGACGCCGTTTGGGATGTAATCGACAACAACCCCGGGCTTCATCCAGCTCGACTTGCGAACATGATCTATGCCGAAACGAATGTCGAGATCAATGGCAGTCAGGTTCTCGAATTAATCAAAAGCCGACCCCTGAACTAATTCCTGTCAGAATCCAAAGCATGGGTAAGAAATGCACCAAGTACGAAAAAGAAAAGCGCATCCTGCAATTCGTACAGATGCTCTCTAAAGGTGCAGTCAACTCAGAGTTGATTCATCACGCTGCCTCAGAGTGGGGAGTCGATGAACGCCAAGCACGAAACTACCTGCATGAAGCACGTCAGGTTGTTATTGATGACGTCAACCATGACCGCAAGATTGTTGTCGCTGAGATGGTTCACATGATGAAGGCCGTCATGAAGGAAGGCTTTCGTACAGGTCAGCTGAATTCAGTCATTGGAGCCGCCAATACGTTGTCGCGTGTGGCCAAGCTCTAAAAACGACCCTGCTGGCCGGTGATCAGCTTCCAGAAGCAGTGGGGCGAGATTTCGCCAGAGAGGTTGAGAGATGCACAACGCCTAACTAGCCAACTGCTAAAAGGTTCTTAGCCCAGACTCATTTGATGTTTTCCTGGAGGAGCACTCCCTTGCTACTGAGTTCATGCCCCTGAGACACCCTTTGTTTCATCGGACGATTCAAGCGCTGTTTTGGGATGCAAAAGAGGCGGGGTTTGTGCACCCCACACTGGAAAATATCGACAGCTTTAGAGAAGAGCTTTTAAGAGAGCTGGAGGAAGGTATCAAGCCGATCATTGAAGAGCGTTGCTATAGGGATCCCACAGTCGAAAGATCAGAAGAAGACTCCCAAATTCCTCAGTGTTAAGACCCCTCCCATCGGTATTCCCAGTGGGGATACCAGGAAGGTGATCACGTGCTGCCCTTGTTGGCCAGCACAGCCACGCCACGCCTGATCATGGAAGGCCCCTTAAGTCAGAGAGCAAGAGACTAGAGACCTTCAACATGCAGGAGTTGGTCGCCAAAGGGTTAAGGCGGGGTTGGCAAGGTCACACCTATTTGGATCGGGATAAAGACGGCGAAGCATGCGAGTCAATTAAATGAGGTGTTCACTGACAGTGCTCCTCCAGCAACAAGATCTGTTCTTTGGATGTTTGCCTGATCGATGTCTTCCTTGCTTCTGACGTACGATAATGCGTTTTTTGAAACCAATGTTTGATAACAATAATCCAAGGCGAAAACCCTAATGCAATAACAACTAATCCCCAGGGAAATCCTATTCTAACCATCAACCAAACCAAAAAATCTTGCTAGTAATGAATGCTATTCAAAGTAAAAATGCCAGGTTGGGATTATGACCTGGTCTTTTGGATGCGTTGATGGTAGTAGAAGTGGGTAATGGAATCTAAGTCTATTGCGGCAGCATTGAAGAACAACTATAATTCACAAATGAAGATTACCTACAAAGGAAGCACCTATCAAGAACTCCTTGATTTAACCGGTGACAAAGGTAAGACATCTTTTGAAGTTCCAGCAAGTGAAATTGAGTTAATTGAGTTTATCTATCATCAGGCTATGTGGATAAGGATGACTGTAATTGGCGTGAAGAAAAGTTATCCTTTAACATCCCTTCTTGGTGTAAGTTTTCACCCAACTCTTGGGAGATTGATGAAGATGGTTGGGGTGAAAGCGAAGATAAAGATTATTGGGATTGGAAAAAAATAGTTGAAACACTTTACCCTCACAAACCCGAGCATTATGAAACTCTTATGTATTTAACTGCCTGTCAATGGGTAGAGGGGGACTGGGACGATGAAGAGATTAATTCTAAGAGGTGTAAAGAAGAGATTGAACCAATCCTTCCATTTGTAAAACAGCTATACAAATACAACAACGGCATTGATGTCTAAACCCATCACTCCTTGCGGCAGGCTTAGTGCTATTTCCTTTATTTCTATTTCTAGTAAATGATATTCCAGCATTATTCATCTCGTGATTACTTTTACATATCTTCCAAGCCAGTGACAGCAACGGCTTTGAAGACACATTCCAAACTCATTAGGGTGGGTTGGTTGATTTCTACTAAATCCCTCCCATTATTTTAACTTTCCTCTAACCCTGGTTTCACCCTCAAACACCAGTATGTGACCAAAGGTACCAACCTTTGTTGGTGATAAAGCATCCTCCTCAATCACCGTTCCCTGCTAAACCAACAGCCGCGGGGCAAGAAAAAGAGGGTTTCTCCAGGTCAACAACGACTGCCCTTTGCGTTTGATATTCGCCTCAACCAAATCCCAGAGGAGTGGCATCAACTTGCCGTGAGATTTCGAAAAGCCAATGGAATCAGAGATGGAGATCAAACTCTCAGGCTGTGGTGATTAAGTTAGAAATATAAGTAGTTTTCTGGCAGATAAACTTGACGTTAGATTTGTCATGAATGCGAAAAGCTATTGCTGATTTTTACCTGCCAAAGAAGACATCAAGGCAACTTTCTGCAAGTCAATGGTGCCAGGTATCGGATGCCGTTTTAAGCGAATAGAGAAGTCGTTGAAGAAATAAAAAGACCCTATAATCGCAGGGGATTAGGGGCTATTTAGAGGGCTATGGGGCTCCAAGTGGGAGTTATAGGTACTCGCATGGTCCTATTTGAACCCCTCCAATAATCGGTATACGGTAGTAACGTCGAACGCACGTATGAGTAAGGCTATCATGAACCCTCACATCCCGATTGGCTGGTGTTGCAGATAACGCTTCAATCACAGGCATCACTGCTGGGCCTTTTTTGCTTGGTGCTCCATAACCATTGCTGCCAAAACGATATTTAATGTCTGCCGTAAAGCGTGTATCAAAAGCCTCGTCATATGAGAGGTTTGCACCAAGAGTTAAACCACTGCTGATGTTGTAAGCCAGCCTTCCTTTAACCCCTGAACCATCAGCATCATCGAGATCACCGCTTTGGTAGTAATAGCCAACAGAAGCATTGAGATCTGGTGTGATGCTGTAGCCAACATCTATGCCGTAGGTATCAAGAGCACCACCGTCGTAATGGCTGTTCAGCTTGTGTTCCACATCACCAATGGGAACCAGTGCATAGGCATTGAAGTCCCAGGTATCAGAGACTGCTTCTAAACCTGCAGCAACCTGAGAGAAGAAGACATCACGCTTATCAAAAACATTGACGCTGGTATCAGCATCACCTGTATTCATTGGTCGGCTGTCATAACCAGCATTCACTCCATACATCCAAGAGCGATCATCATTGAGCCAGCGGTAACCAAGCCTTGTTGATGTGCTGATCGTGGTACCAGCGACATCGGTATTAACGATGCTGCTTTCACCATCTCGATCAGAGAAGTTGGCATTGGCTAAAGCATCAATAAACCAAACGCTGTTCTCACTAACGGCAATCGGCAGAAAAGCTCCAATACCGGCTTGATTGGGTGTGCCTGCTCCTTGCAGTGCTCCTTGAAAGCCCCAGTTGAACTGAACAGCATTTTTGAGATTGATTTCCATCACCCCCAGATCTGCTGCACTGCCGTCCTCTTGAGCAACAACAGGCTGAATGGGAGAACCAGCTAAGGCAAGAGCAGCAGCAGCAGTTAGTGATAAGGAGAGGCGAAGGGAACGCTGCACTGGGATTGAACGCTTAAAAGTTCACTCATTATCTGGCATGTTTTTGGTTGCTGCTATCAGCAGACATCAACTGAAGTAGTCGATCTGTCCAGGTCAACAGCGACTGACATGGGATTGGGATATTCGACTTAATCAAATCCCTGAGGATTGGCATCAGGATGCGGTGAAGTTCCGCATGGCCAATGGAATCAGAGATGGTGATATCCAGTTCAGATTCTGAGAGTGAGTTGAGGAGATATAGGTATTGGTTAGAGGCAGGAAGTTGATGGTTAGCTTTTCAGTAGCGTATGACTATTCTCAGAGCCTGCTTCTATCAACTACACGCCTTTACACGTAACTTTTTGGCAACAGGCGCTAGGTATCTGTGGCCTACAAATCGCCTACAAGGCGGTCCCAAGTACTGAGGGATGTTCTGCCGCTTCCTTTCACCATAGCCGCCTTATAGCCTCTTTTAGCTTTCCATTTCAACCACAGTGCTGTGGTTCCTAGCGTTAAAACTGGGTGCAAATAGGGGAAAATAGAACAGGTTTGGCCTTCCTGTCAGTTTTAGAACATCCTAGTCCAGGACATTAAAAAACCCCTCAGAGAGGGGCTTTTAAGTGGTGGCGGGGGGGGAGATTTGAACTCCCGACCTTCGGGTTATGAGCACGACATTCTTGGCTGACTTCCCTTGCAGTCACTAGAGCTTTCAAACTGCCTACCAGACCTAGACTACCAGAGTAAATCCCCCTCCCCACTCTGGCACGGGGATCAGCTCTCCTGTTCTTAGCTATTCCGAGGCTGTCTGAGCTAGGCATTTGCACTCATGAAAAACCTGGCTTCTTCTGTAGAACGTAAGTACTGGCTCTCTATATCCGATGCTTGGGGCTGCACGTCATGGCCAGACGCACTGGCTATCTGATCCTGAAGGTTATTGGTATCTCAAGTTCAAAGATGTCCTTGGTCGTAGTTACCTAGAACGCCACATTGAAGTGATCAAAGGTCGACCAATAAAAGGTGAACCAGCTCTCTTAAAAACCAGAACGATCTATCACCACGTTGATGATGCAAGAGAGTTATGGAAAAGACTTCAACGCGAAGGGTGGAGGGTCACGTCAGCCCAAAAGTATTTATCCGCAGAGCTTTGGTGAAGTTGGCCGTGCTTTCAGACGACGCAAAATTTAGCGATCAGTGGAATAAGCGATCAGTGGAATAACAGCTTTGATGCTGTAGTTGTTCGAGCAAATGAGGGCAAAGGTGAGAGCAAAACGCTTACTGCCGTCTGGCTGCAGTTTCCATATCACGCTGCGCTGCAATAGCCGGCAGTTCTTAATTGCTAAAGCCCTTAGGCGTGATGTGTTGTTGGCGGTACTTAAAAAGTCCCAGCAGAAGTTTGCCGTGAAGGGTTATGGGCTCTGCCTGATGGCTAACCACTTACACCTACTCATCAAGCCAGCCGATGCCAAGGATTTGCCGAGGTTGATGCATTGGTTTGCTTGGTACTCAGCCATGGCCTTGAACCGCTTGAGCGGTCGTTGTGGGCACTTCTGGGAGGCAAGGTATTTCTCAACGCCGATCCACCCCAAAGACCACAGACGAGTGCTGAATACCTTGAGGTATATCCATGCCAACCCCAAAGCAGCAGGGGTAAGGAAAGGATTCTTTGATCCCTACTCCAACTATAGCCACTACAGCAGGTTGCAATCAGATGGCATCAGCGAATGGCCGCCAGCCTTTTTAAAGTTATTGGCAACGCTTGATGGCTGTGCCAGGCGCTATCGTGTGACCCATTGTCATCGTTGAGAAGGTTGGGCAGGTTCCTGTCTTCTTGCAGCAGGTTCACAGCTTCGGCGTTGATCTGGTCGCGACCAAGGGCTATCCCAGTGCAACTCAAATGTATGAGCTGGCTCGTGAGATCGATGACTACATAAGGAATGGGCAAGCCGTTGAGCTGTTGGTCTGCGCTGACTTTGACCCTGAAGGCGATGACTGGCCTCGTGCAGCACTAGAACAAATCAGAGGAAATGTCAGCGCCCTTCATATGGTCGACAGTCAACGGGTGCTGGTGACAAGGGAAGATCTTGATGACATCGGTCCCGCTATGCAATATATTGTACTTTGAATTACTACCCGATGGTCCTCTAAAATGAGTTCTACCCCGAGAAGTCTCATTGGAAAGAGTACGCAAATTGGAACCAAGAAAGATGATGTACTTGTGGCTTCGTATGGAAAAGATATTTTAATTGGTGGCGACGGAAATGATTTTCTTTTGTCAGACGACTATGACGATATCTTGCTCGGCGGTAGCGGTAAAGACAAATTTGTTTTGGCAAAACTTGAGAATCCAACCAAGCATCGAACAATATATATACCTGACTTCTCAATATTAGAAGAGGATTGTATCGACTTCTCGCATCTCTTAGGCTCGGATGCATACAACTATATTGGAAACGAAAATTTTTCAGGTCATGGCAATCAAATAAGGTATGTACCATTAAAGAAAGGTAGGAAGCAAAAAGATGTTCCAGATTTAGCTCGGCATTATGACCAGAATGTTATTGATATAGTCTACTCTGACAGTGGTCAGGGTCTATGGCATTCTCATTTCCATAAGGATTGGATGTTTCATGGGTTGTATGAACCCGCAAAGCTCATCATACAAGACGAAAATCTTCATGAAACAACAATCGTTATTGGCTATAAAGAAAATGGAAACCCTCATTCCAGCAAATATTATTCTAGTAAAAGTTCACTTTCGACAGAATCATTAGCAGCTCATTCTTCAGCTTCTCTGCTGGCCCCATCAAAACAGAGGCAGGAAGGAAGTTTTCCCGGTTCTCCCTTCCAAGGCCCTTTCGACCCAGGCAAAATTTTCCCCAAACCCCAACCCACGCCAAAGTGGAATCCTCCTCACATCTCCTTTCCACACCCGCATCCGAAACATAGAAATCCCTTCCACCCGCATCTTCCGAGTCTTCCAAAACCAAAAGGTCACAGCACATTCCCACCGATAATTCCAGAGCTACCGGTTCCAACGCCTCCACATAAAAAAAATCCCTTCCTGAACCCGATATTTCCAACGTTTCCACATAAAATAAATCCAAGCCCCACAAACCCAATAACCACAAAAGGCTTTCCTTTTCCTGTTCCTGTTCTGCCAAGCCCCACAAACCCAATACCCACAAAAGGCTTTCCTTTTCCTGTTCCTGTTCTGCCTGGTGGAATTCCTGGCGGTGTTCTGCCTGGAGCCTCTAGTACCCACAAAGGCGTACCAATTCCTGGAGGTGGTGGGTGGATCAAATTTAAGTATGGCTTGAGTGATTTTCAGGCAACTGCGTCTAATGTAAGAGTCCCCAATTTGCCACAAACTGGAGATTTTTTAGGGGGAAAGGCTGGGTTTGGAGCAGATACTAGGATTCATGGAGCAATGACAGCTTCATTCATACTAAATACTGGCTCTAAAGGGACTTATACATCATTTCCAACAAGTATAAATATTTACCCGGAAGCACCACAAGTTAAAATTGGGACTGCTCCGGTCATTGGATCGGCTGGATTTTCTGGAGCTGTAGGTATTTCAAGCGTGTTAACTATTGATGAGAATTCACAAAATAAAAGTTTTGCTTTTGATGCCACGCAAAACTTAGGTTTACAACTAAATATTGAAACATATACAGAAGATAATTTCTTTAACACTGTAGCTGTTGATGACCACTTTAACTATCTCTACAGTGGTACAGAATTCACAGGACCTGATGATCTTACCGGGCTTGATTGGAGATGCACGATTACTCCAAAAGTATCCGGTAAAGTTGGCATAGGAGCCCAAATAGGCGACCTTGGCAGTGCAACTATTGTTGATATAGGCCCAGATTTCAATTTAAAGTATACACTAAATATAGTTGATGGGGTCGGAACAATTACATTTGACCCTACGCTATCTGTCGGAGGCGATATCGGAAAAGTTTCAATTGGTAGTTTAAGTGTTGCCGCAATGGACTATACAATTGCAGAAGAACCCTTTAGTACATTCATAGATGAGTTGCCAGCAACCTATTACCTTTAAAGAATACTATTGACTCTATCAATGCTTACTATCTAGCAATAAAGTTTACAGATTTATATTGTTTTACTAACACTCACTTAAATCTGTAAGTAGAACAAAAAACTGACATAAAAAAGGGCACCCGCGTTGGATGCCCTCAAGTCCAGGACAGGTTTTTAGGGTTTCAACGTCCTCGGACTCCTGATCTAGGTCTAAGCAAACAACAACAAGGCGTCAGTAGGAAGAATTACTCCTTTCGATCAAGCGTCTCTAAATGCCCCCGCACTACCCTTTCGCACCACTCAGGGGCTGGATCGCACAAGCATTTTTTCCTGCTAAGAACATAAAAAATAAACCCCCCGAATCTGGATGGGGGGTTCAGGTAGCTGTTTCGTTTGAAAGCGGGTTTTCCCAGGCCCGTTGTATCCCTCGCAATCACGCCGGTTGGGTCCCAATCCACCTAGCGATAGCGATTATTGATCAGCAGTCACAACAGCTGCACCGACAGTTACAAGCACAGCTACTGCAATGGCAACAGTGCTTGATGTTCTCAAGGTTCTTCATGGCATTCATTGCAAGGTACAAACAAATTCTCCTGCCTCTGCAATAGACAACCGAACCAAATAGGTAGTGAGAACCAGGGCCGGTCGGTCTTAGACATCACGTCTAAAACGTCACAGGTAGGGTTTTCGCGACCGCGATTCCTTCAATTGAATAAAGGTGTCTATGGAGCTGTCGACTGGTCTAGGGATTTTTAGGGACTCGGGACTATTCCAAGACCCACAAGTAGTTCGTTGCTAACAAGAAGATGCTTTGCCTCAACTCAGTGCAGCATTACCTGATTGTCTGGACTTTCCCCACTGTTGAGGGGGCTTGGGAGTCGTGCCCTGGATTTGCGGACTACATCAACGCAGGAGGTCCTGGCGACAAATTCGAGGGCTTTGAGCTGAAATATCGCGTCTGCGAACCGGTGAGTGGCAGTGGGGTTGCCATCGCAGTAGCTAGCGATATCGGCAAGGTTTGGGCCCACCTCGGTCCTTGGATTAAGGGCTATGGCATCCAATTTGAGGTCACTGCTGTGGTGTCAGATGCAGAGTTCGCTGCAATGTGGCCTGGCGTGGAGGCTGCTGCTGCTGTCGCATAAAGACCCACATGCGTTAGAGCGGCTGACTGCGGTGTCAGCCCAGGTGGTGAGCAATCAGGACTAACCTTCCGCCCACACCATTTGCACGGATCGGGAATGCGCTATCCCTCTTCCTTCGATTCGAATTGCGAAATCCTTTGCAGACGACTGGTTTAAGGATTTTTAGGTTCCTTCAGCCAGCGTTTGCGTCGCAAGTCAAGGCAAAACTCGCACTTACAGATGAAGTTCTCCTCTAGGAAATATCTCCCCTGCGGCCGAAATCTTCCCTCCCCAAGCGTGTGTGGAGCGTGAAAGGCATGCTTTGAGCAAGTTGATCGTCGCTTGGCTGTAGTTCTTCCATTAAGCATTCACCTGCGCATAGAGGTCTGCTGTTGCATCTGGCTTGAACCTGGCGTAACTACCGAGATGAACTTCAATCGTGTGCCCCATGGCTTCAGCGATATTGGCGACAGGCAACCCCGCAGCATGTGACGCCTTGGCATAGCGATGTCTAAAGGAATACGTCGTGAGCTGTTCACCTGTGTTCAACGCCTCAGTTTTCAAGCTCGACCAGACCTCACGCCGACGCAAATAATTATTCAACGCCTGTGCTCCATCGCCATCGCTCTGCAGTGGGGGTAACTCTTCGCCAATTTCAAGCCGGGCTTGCAACTTCCAATCAATGGAAGAACCATCGAGATTACGAACAAGTAGCGGTAACAAGCGACGCGGTTCTGTCTTATCTCCTTTCCTGCCGCCCATCGATTTTTGATAGATGGTCCACAGTTCAGAACCCTTTGCCCCTTTTTTGATCCGTAGCCATCGCAATTCTTCTGGCCTGAGGCCATAGACGCTGCAGAGCTGAACAGCAAATTGCCAACGTGGATCAGGCATTCCTTCCAGCAACCTGAGGATCTCTGCATCTGAAATGGCGTAACCAACGCGCTTGGCCTTGCGCACTTCTGGCAGGGATGTAGGAGGCAAGTAGATCGTTTTTAGGTGACCTCGTTGCACCGCCCAAGTCAGAAAGCCATAGAGCTTTTGACGGCTGATCTGACGGGACCTGGAGCCTTGTTCCCATTGCTCGAGGCATGACATGCAAAGCGATTCCCCATCACGTGGTGGGGTTCCTTTGAACTTGTCTCGACATTTGAGCAGTACAGGTAGATACATCTTCTTCCAGGTTTTATCGCCAGCGTTAGGGACGAACTTCCTGTAGCTCTCGATCAGCTCGCTGAAATTTAGTTGCTGTTTTGAGCTGCTTGTATCAGCACTTTGCGCTGCCTCTGCCAGGGTGAGACGTCCACCATCCCAGCGTTTAAAGATCTGCTGAATGCGGGGCAAGGCATGAGCGGAGCCTTGATTGCTCCAGTCGTAAGGGAGCATCACTGAACCAACACCACTGATCTGTAGACGCATGCGTCCGCGATGGTTCAGCACCTTCCAGTTGGGTGCTGTCGAGATGCGAACTGCCTCTCTAAAGGGCTTCACCCAGGGATCTGTGTTTGAGATGCGCCCCAATTACTCGAGACATGTTGCTATCCATATTGTGTGCTGAGTGTGTGCTCAGCGTCAAGCAGAGGCGATCACCTGATGACATCTGATGATACAGAACCTTTTCTATAACAAGGCTATGACTGGAGGAAAGCCCATAAACACTAAAGCGAGATATTGCTTTGGGAGCACTAGGTCGCAGGTTCGAATCCTGTCGCCCCGACTTGAATCTCAGCGAATAGCAAACGTGGTTGCGCCCTGTGTGCGCCCTGAGAGCTTTTGGTTTAGGCGGGCCAAAGCCAGCTGCGAGGCCTTTGCAAGGCTCAATTTTTGAGCGCGACAACCCCTCGTAGTTTGTAAATGGGGCCATCGAGCAGCTGCTTGCACCAGCCGCTTAAAGCCACCGCCAACGCAGCCAAAAGGGCCTCATGACACCGACCAACTTCCTAAATACGCAGCAAGCAGCAGAGCTGCTGCGCGTTTCTGGTAGCTGGTTACGTCAGCGCAAGGCCAAAAAGATTTTCAAACCCGGTACTCACTACGTCTATTCCACTGGAAACATCTACGGCACCTTGCTGTGGCATGTGATCGCCTTGCAGGAGTGGCAACGCGATCAGACATGTCAACTGGAGGCAAAGCCAGAGATCAATGCCTCGCGAATCGAGACCTACTGCTCTGGGAAGGATTGAGTCAAATCGTTCTTAACCACTTCCGATCTCAAGACTCCATGAGCAACACTTCCCCCTCGAAGGCTTCCCCACTAGCTGAGTGGTTCATCAAGGCCTTTACTCCTGGGTGGGGCTACGTGATTGAGGTGAATGGAGTCAAGGCATTTCGTTCAGGTCATCCTTCAACCAAGATGCTTTCTCATCACCTGGGATTGTCCAAAGAAGAACCTTCTTACCTTGCAATTCGCCCTTCTAGGAATACCCAATGGATTGCATTTGACATTGATCAGGCACGTTCTCCATACCACCCTGATCGTGGAGATGACGCAATCAACATCTTTTTGGAGAGATGTGCACTGATGGGCTTGAGAGAGTCCCTTGTATTTCGCTCAAGTCACAGTGGAGGCATTCACCTCTGGTATCCATTAGCCAAACCGGTTAAAGCCTTTGATGCAGCTCTCACTGTGAAACTATGCCTCGAGGCAGGCGCAATAGATGCAGGCGAACTGGGCTAGAGCATCGACTTCACTACTGATCAACAACTGAAAATATCTTCAGGCCTGTTGGAGGTCTTCCCTAACGTCAAGCAAGTAGATAGTGACTACATCTCAATCCGGTTACCGTTCACAGGTCAAGGTAACGGTCTTTTGCTAGACGGGTTCGGCTTAGTAGAGGAGCCGTCTCTATTGCCTGATAGATGGAACGTCGCAGCACAAAACAATGTTTTGGTTCAATCCATAAGACTTAGAAAAAGAGAGTTAGGTTCCGGTCCCTACAACCTTGTTGATGATGATCATGAAGTCACCTGTATCAACTGGATCAAACCTAGGAAGCGAACAGCCGCGAACCAACAACTGGTCTACGCGGATAAAGGTGAGAAGCCCATTGAGAGTCTTGCTAAGCAAAGTGGTGAGCCAACAAGCTTGCAAGATGCCCATGACCTACTTGCTCGTGGATGGACTGGCAGCAACCAGACACAACACCTTTGCCTATCAGCGCTAATGGTTGCGAGTCAACTATCGAACGACTCAGATGAAGTAGCCAATCATGTGAAGGAGCTACTGATTCACGCAAACGGCTTCGCTGATCATTGCGGGCACATCAGGGAAATCGAATCAGGACAGTTGCCTGGTAGATCTGCGTGCCAAAAAGCAGCAAGATTCACTCCAAGCTATGAAGGCAGCTGGAAGGAGGCCGCTAACGACGCCAAGGCAAAAGATGCTACTGAGCGGGCGCTTGGAAGTATCGCAGCAGCCAGCATCGACGGAGTCGTTTTTACGTCAATCAACAAAGCAATCATCTACTTGAAAGAACACTACGGAGCTCCATCAAGAGCTTGGTGGTTCAAAAGCCAGAACAATTTTTCCCTTGAGTCTTTGAGGGGATTTTTAGCTCCATAGTCAAAGTGGTTTTGACGCTCATGCAAGGGGCTCGTTGAACAACCTCAGTGCACTGATCGCGTCGTGGTTCCTGTAAACCGCATCGCTGTCATTCAGGTTGAGCAAGGCCTAGAAAAAGAGCGCAATACTCAGTCGATACTGAAACGACAGGCCCTTGAAGTTGTTGAAGGTATAGATCCAGCCAAGGAACAAGAGGCCAAGGGGCAGGAAGCCAACTAGATATCAGCTGGCTTTTAGGGATTTTCTATCTAACTGGTAGAAGTTCTGGGAGCTGCCAACTGCCATCAAAGTAAGCCTTCTGAGGCTGATACATTCTCAGTACAAAATTCCAGCCTGGATAAATTCCAAGGTAATTGCTCTGAGAAGGCTCGCCACCAAAGTGGATCACATAAGCCCCATCAGCATTCGCTTTCGCGAAAGCACTGTTTATGTTGTAGGCATCACCTTGAACGAATCCGTCTTTGTCGTAAACGGTGATTGACCAAAAACCATCGACAGGAACATCCTTCAGGGTGAGAACATTGGGTCCTTCAAATGTTGGGGTATAGAAGGGGTAAACAGCCTGCTCTTTGGGTAGACCACCCCAGCCAATTGCGACGCCAGCTCGATGCTGATCTGCTGTGAGCTCGCCTTTCTTCCCAAAAATATCTTCTGACTTAAATCCTTCACGATCGAAAACCTCCTGAACTTTCTTACGCATGGCAAGAATCTGATCCATGTCCCAATTGTTTGTGGGGTTATACGATCCGCGCTTGGTCTGGTAGACACCCAATTGATCCTGCAGAGCTGAGGCTTTTGCCATGTCGGCAGGATCGCGCATGTTCACGCCTGTTCTGAAAATTACCAGCGCATATGGCGTACCAACGTTTTCTTTGGTCAGCGTGAATGCTCCTGGCGAGGTGATTGTCATCGGCATGTAGTGCTCTTCAGAGACCACAAGTGCACTTTGGTAACGCCCTTTCGTTCCTGGCATTGAGATTGTGGCTGGTCTTGAGAGGTCGAGAACTAATGCGGAGTAGAGCGTGTCAAAGTTCGGGCGAAGGATCGTTCGGTCGTTGGGATCCATGGCTCCCTTCATGTGCCAGAACACACCGACTCCATCAGAGCAAGTGTTCTTGGCAATCTTTTTCACGTAGTCAGCAAAGATGACCTGAGTTTCTGCAAGCGCATAATTGTCTTCATTCACCCGGGTTACGGCTTTGGTAGGCCAGTGAATGGCAGCAGGCGGTGACTGAGCGCATTCCGTTTCTGCGGCCTTTAGCGCTGTGCTGTCTATGGACATGCCAAAAAGCAGGCTTGATGCGAAGAAACCGCCAAACAGAGCCGGGTGAAATTTGAACACAGATAAAAAAAGATTAGTCATTCACCCTAGAGCTGAGCTCAAACAAAAATGCCCTTCACGGCTCAGCCTCAGGGCCGGGTGGTGCGGGACCTATCCGGATTGGTTTCTAGGGATACAGCGGGCCTGGGAAAACCCGCTTAAAATGAAATGCCTACTTGAATCCCTCATCCAGATTCGGGGGGTTCTTTTTATGCCCTTAGCAGCATAAAAATGTTTGTGCGACCCAGCCCCTCAGTGGTGCGAAAGGGTATTGCTGAGGCGAGCAGAGGTAAACGCCAACAGCTCAACTCTCCTTATTTTCATCGGCTTCCCAGACATGAAGCCCTGAGCGAAGAGCCTCGCGTCTTAAACCTTTGCGGGTGCGGTTGCGATTGGTTTTGAGCATCGTCTTCTTCTCATTGATCAACTGAAGTTCTCGCTTCAGGCGGTGTGAGGGTTTAAGGCTTGAGAGGCTTGCGTAGACCTTGCCCAAAGTGCCTTCAGCAGCTTGATAGTCGCCCTCATCAAGCTGTTCGATGGCCTGACGACGTGATCGATTGGCTTGTAGAACAGTGAACTCCTCAATCACTTTCTCATCAGCTTCCAGTCCCATGACTTCGGCTGCTGACATCACTGGCAGCGTGAGGTGCTCAACCAACGTGCTACGAAGGCTCTCACCAGGTGCATCCCAAGCCAGACGAACGCTGCAGATTTCCTAATTGGCAGACCAGGCAGGTAGTTGCAAACGCACCGCCACATTGAGCTCTTGACCCAGTCGCAAGCTTGGCAGTTGATGGTTGCCGTAATCGGTAACAGGTAGATCGTTGAGTACGTCGACAACCTCTGCACCGTTCTTGGCACGAACACCAAGACTCACCTTGTGACCAATCGTTGTGGCTAGCCCTTGCAGCTCAGAAGCGTAGAGATCTTTGAGTTGCTGCGGAGATTCGATATGGGCCAAGGTGCCATCACCTGCCGTTGCGATGGCTCCCATCAAGTCTTCATCGAAGTCAAGCCCTAGGCCAAAGGCACTTGTGCTGACGCCCCTTTGGCTAAGACCAGCCACCTTTTCGGCAATCTCTGCCTGATCGGTCAGGCCTTGATTTGCATGGCCATCGGAGAGAAGTAAGACGCGGTTAAGAGCAGAGGGATTACTGCTCCTGACGAAAGTTCTCGAGCTGGTGTTTGTGGCGATCGAATTCTTCCTCCGTTCGTGCTTCTGAGAGCTTGTGCAGCATCCCTGAGTCGTAGAAAGCAAGTCGCTCCGCCCAGTTCCACTGTTCCGCTCTTTGGCGCAGGGTTAGAAGCTGTTAGTGATACTTGGAACTTCAATGCTTATGCATTGGTCCCCATTGGAGATGTTGAACACACGCTGAATAGCCATTACAAGGGAGGTGCTTTAGATACATATGGCTTAGATGTTGGCTACAGCATCACACCAGATCTCAATGCTTCTGTTGGTTACTACTACCAAAGTGGTGATGTCGGTGAAGCCGATGGTTCTGGTGTCAAAGGAAGGGTGGCTTACAACATCAGCAATGGTTTAACTCTTGGTGCAAACCTCTCATATGACGAGGCTTTTGATACACGCTTTACAGCAGATATTAAA
Source organism: Prochlorococcus sp. MIT 1303 (assembly GCF_001631965.1). Taxonomy (NCBI): domain Bacteria; kingdom Bacillati; phylum Cyanobacteriota; class Cyanophyceae; order Synechococcales; family Prochlorococcaceae; genus Prochlorococcus; species Prochlorococcus sp. MIT 1303. The sequence continues at coordinate 206,184 of NZ_LVHK01000042.1, read as the reverse complement.
TATCGCTTTGGCAGTAATGCTTACGGAGCACCAAGCAAGAAAGAGCCTAAAGTAATGCCTGCAATTCAAGCGTTATCTGCAACACCAGCCAATCGATATGTGAGGGTTCACGATGTGTGCCGGGACCCTTATTGGTGTTAAAGGAAGGTTTGCCTAGAAACTAAAAGTCCCTAAAATTAGAAGATGTTCACGAGTCACATCAGAGTCTACAATTAAGACTGCTATTTTGACGGCGGAGATGCCCCCTAATCCCCTGCGATTATAGGGGCTTTTTGTTTCTTCAGTCACCTCACTATTCGCTTAAAACGCCATCCGATACCTGGCACCATTGACTTGCAGAAAGTTGCCTTGATGTCTTCTATTAATGTTGGCATTAAAGTTTATTAGCTCTAAGCCAGCCAATGACACCTACTCCAGCATTGACTGAGGCTACTTGGTTTGAGGTTGAATTACTTACAACCCTTATCCTATACCAGATCCCACTCTGCCCAGAAGAAGTACGATTTACCGTGGAGATGATCTGAACTGTACTACGGCTACCAACAAGGGACCTCGGTATAATTGAGCATCCGCTGTTAATGCTTCCCACATTGGCAGGATTAAAGGCTCCGCAATCTCGCAGAAAACTAGGTGATTTTGTAACTCTAGTTGAAATTGGATGCGTTGTGGGTTCCACCGAGATACTACCTGGGCATGGGTGAGCCACAACTGGAGCAGCTATATAGAAACTCATGCAGAATGCGGAAAGCCCACAAATTTTCTTGATCGATGAAGTCATGTTCAGTTTTTTTGAGTGAGGAGGATATCCTCTGTCTACCGAGCTTCTTCAACAGATACCACATTTGTCGTGATTACAGTCACTCGCAACTGTGATCTTGCTCACAGCAGGTATATATGCTCACGGAAATCCTGTTAATGAGCGGCAAGCCTTGCAATTACTTATGACCACACTCTTTACGCCTGAGGATACTTCACTATTGCCATATTCACTGGTCAGACCGCTTGCTTCTATTAATATCCTCTGCAATAAATTCTCAAGTATTTGAGCAATTTGTTGAGTCTGTCGGACACTTCTTCTTTTGCCAACCATCTAGGCTTTTTAAGATTATATGCTTACATTCATTAGCATATTTGTCTTCTGATCTCGTTCTCTGCGGACCTTGATGACCGGCTGCCTTTAAGGCAGTTGCTCGCTCTTAGGCATCAATGCAATCCAGCTTCATCGCCAATATCATTCGCTTATTTGTTGAAGCCACTGCGACGCAGTTCTTCGATGGCTGAGAGGTTGATCGGTGCAATCAGATCGGCACTGGCTCTCACCTGGCAGTGATACGGACCGCTTCGCTCAGCGCCCTGCCTTAGATCCAGCTGCCGTGATGACAGGCGGGTCAAGGTCACATTCAGCCAGGGCTGCCCATCCCTCAATGTGATGGCATTGGTTTCTGCGGACTCGATTTGGGTCATCAAGATGCCGCCGTAGCCGAGTTTCACTAAAGGCTCACCGCCATCAAAAGGTCGGCAGTTGAGACCCTCGGGATCACGGTCGACAACCAACCAGAGCATCTGTTGGTAGTAGCCCCTGTTCCCTTGCACCTTTGTAGTCTGAAAGTCTCCATTGACATCCATTCGCGGTACATCGGCCCACTGGGCCTTGGCCGCAGTGGTGCACGAGCCCCCAACCCAAACCAGAGCCAGCCATCCCAACAGCTCGCAAGCTGACCAATGTCTCAACGCCACGGTTTTCAATCTCCAAGTGCAACAAAAGTGATCAACGAAATTGGGGCAAACATCAGATCAACCCAAATCCGAGCGATTCTTGAATCTCTACTGCCTTCGAAGCTGCCGAAGAGAATTTGGACTGATCCTATCAATTCTCAGTGCTTATTGTACAGTCGCCCAATTAATAAATTTACGATTGTGTTCAGCATTTTCATTCCCTAGCTTGTCATCTTCATCTCGACAAATCCAAGGGCCATTAGGAACGGATAGACCTCTTCCATTAATGGATGATAGCTGTTCAATTGTGAGTTCGTCGTCAGTCATTGGTTTGAATGGTTGTGAGGGACTTATCCCTCAGACTCACACATCATCTACCAATTTCTCTATTACGTCATTGATTCCAACCATTGGTAGTTGTGATCTTGGTCACAGGTCCTGAGAGGAATTAGCACAACTTGAATATTGGAAGAACCTAGCTGAGATTACCTAGACTCTCGCACCCAATAAGGGCACACGTATCTTGAACACTCTCTCCAGAAGTTCCAAACAGCACGGCATTTGGCTGGTCTTTCTTGAATGTGTCTTGACCACAGGTTACGGGATGGCAGTATTCATCAAGTACCATTACATCTCTATTACGTGAACTTGAGAACATAGCCCCTATAACTGGTGTTAGTTCTGGTTGCTTCTTTGGTTTCTTTTGTTCCTCTTCAGCTATTGCAGGTAATGATATGAGTAATGTTAGAAGTAGGAGGATGTTAGGTACTTTCACATAAGCGTATGTGTCTCTATAGACTATAGCTACACTTTTTCAGCTGAACTTAAAAATCAGAAGCAGGAAATGTTGGACTGGTTGAATAATGTAAGGATTGGTTAGAGATTACTCCTACCACTATGCAGGTCAAAGCCCCCTGTGTTGTCAGGTCCGTCCATTATTGCACCGCTTCCAACAAAGGTTGTTACCTTTTGATGCACACTGGGTTCTTAGGGTGAAACAGGGGTCAGAGGAGAGCTAGGGGAATAGCTCATCTGTTCTAATCATTCTCCAATCTTGCTTCACTCCACAAGTTCCTTATAGTTAGAAGAGGTTGTGAGTAAAGATTGTGAAACCACTAGAAGACCTAAGCAGAATTCCAGCGTGGATGAATTGGGTTGGTTGTGCGTGTGGAACTACAATGGGAGTTGTTTATGGAAGTGCTCAGGATAATCCTTTGATAGGGTTTGCTCTTTTCATTCTGTGCTTGGTTGTTGGTTTTATTTTCACTTTGATTATGAGGGGAGTAGGTTTCAAGATTTACCCCATTACATCAGGGATGAAGATCAGAGGGATTGAGAATGCATCACGGAAGAGATTGGAAAATAAAGACAATTAGTTTCAATGGAACAACCAAAAGAACAACAATCTAATCCAAGAAGAAAAAGTAAGGGTCCAGCTCGGCGTTATTTACTTGGACTATTGTTCATCGCTGCTCAGGTTGTTGTTCTTTATGAGTTGTGCGTTTGGGTAGGATTTTCTTACTGGTTGATTATCATTCTCTTTCTATTTGCCTATAATTTCAAGTTTTACAAAGACCTTTTTGAATGGATGAACGGTAAGGGAGTAAAGATGTTTGATGATGCATATAACAGGATGTTTGATAAAGACCGTAAGTAATCAAGTCTTCAACAAATAAGAATAAAGGAAATATGGGCATCAGGCTCCCCGACAAGCAGAAGTCGTCAAATCAATGAGACCTGAGACACGTCATTGATCCCTGCCAGTAGCAGCATCTGGTCGTCACCAACGCCATAAGCAACACCTTGTTCAGTCACCGTAAAGCCAACTCCGGCAATACTTTGTACAAAGTCTTCTCCAGCTATGTAGTCCTGAACAATGGAAACTCCTGCTCCAGCGATGACCTGGAATGTATCTGCACCTTTATCGCCCCAGACTGTTCCAGCACTGACGGCAAGGATGTCATTATCTGCTCCACCTCTATAAGTAACGCCGTCAATAGTGCCAGTGACGTAGTCCACGCCACGATTGCCGTTTACCCAAGATCCTGATTCCGTCCCAAAAACCTCAATTTTGTCATTATCTTTGCCTCCTAGGTATTTGCCCTATCCACCATGGAGAACGATATGGTCTTCTCTAGTATTTCCATTGACAAAGTTATCAGCACCTCCTGTGATCTCCAGGAAGTCGTTGCCTCCCATCAATGCTCGATTGAAGTTGGCTTGGCCAGTTAACACATCCACTGCATCACTTAGAAATTCGCGTCCGTTGACAACGGAGCTTTGAACTGTTGTGATGACGTTATTGTCTCCTTCCACGTTGTTATCTCCATTTACCGTTATTGAGGGAGCTTGAGGGTTTGTCGCTACCTGCTCTTTACTTGTATCGTTGATAATTATATAATGCTCAACTATCCATTCTTCGTCTGCGTAGAATATAAATCGCTCAGGGCCTTCTGTCAGGTTGTCAGCAATAGCATTGAAAGTGAATGCTGCCTTGCGTTCATTGTCTAATGTTGCTGGGATTGTTGGCGTATTAAGATCAAATGAGCTGTCAGGGTATAAATACGCCTCTACTACATCGCCTGGGTGGAATCGATAACTGCCGTTATAACTATCATAATTGCTGCTGTTGTCCAATTTAATTGTAACACTGCTTCCTTCGTCTACATAGGTAGTAGTTGAGTCAAAGTAAGAACTAGTCATTTGTTTGGTGTGAGTATTGGAAGTCGTGCCTCCGATATATTTACCATCTCTGAATCAGCCAGGAACTACATCACCTAAATAGGGGTAATCGTTCTGGGCCTATCCCCCCGTGTGAGGGATGTTCAAAATAAACTTCAATGTGAAGCTGTGATTATCAACTTAGTTTCAGCTGAATAATGGATGAGCAACAGCAGCTAATCAGCTACTTCGAGAAATTCAGAGCTGAAATTCTAGAAAAACTAAACTGCGACACCACAACGGAGCTTTTATCTGAGCAGGAGAAAGTACGTCTTGCCCACGCTTATCTAGACATCGTCTCAGAGGGCTAATGAAACTGACCCGGGGGAAAAGTCTTTGAGCCCTACTTATCCGACGATGCGATGTCTTATCGCAAAGACTGCCGCTTGAGTTCGATCACGCACCCCAAGCTTGCTGATGATCGTGCTCACATGGCTTTTGACGGTTTCAGTCGAGACGAAAAGGGACTCAGAGATTCCTTTATTGGAAAGCCCTTCGACAATTGCATTGAGAACCTCTAGTTCCCTTTCGGTGAGTTGACAGTCGATAGCAGGGGCATCGTTGAGCTGTTTGCTATCGCGCGCCAGATCACGTACGTCAGCTGGGTAGTAGATCCCGCCTTTGAGTGTCGTCAGTAGCGATTGAATGAAGTCGCCATTACCACTCCCGACAGAAGAGACAAACATCACGCCATCAGCACCAGCATCTAAGGCTTCATCGACGACTTCCTTGGTTTCGCGTCTAAGAAAGATCAGTGCCTTGATCTGAGAGGAGACAAGCTTTGCTTCTTTGACGAGGTCGATCCCATAACCCTGCTCTAGGTCATCAGAGGTGAAAAGGATGTCTGGGCGATGCTTGCCAATCGCTTTTATGCCTTCTGCTTGTGTTGTCGATGCAGCGGTAATGGAGTCATAGATCGGCTTGACGAGGCAAAAGCTATTGAGAGCTAGGCGATCCCCCATACAAGCAACAGATGTTTTGCCGGCTAAGACTTCGCGGCACTTCCTGCGCGCAGCCTTTAAAGCCTCTGAGTGGTGGTCGAATTCCATAGCCTAGAGGCTACAGGGCTAAAGGTATAAATCCCAAATGGGGGAATAGGCCCAGGATTCTTTCCCCCGTTTAGGTGATGTGTTCTTAGTTGATCTAGATGATTATTAAGAAGTCCTGATTTAGAGCCTTCGATGACACTTCACACCGATTCAATTACTAACTATCAGTGGGCATCTGATCTTTGGAACTACTCTGGACGTGATCGTGTAGTTAATTACAGCATCGTGGGAGAAGTTGGCCACGTTAGTGTTGGAATCTCTCAACAAGAAGCTGGTTTTATTAGATATGTTTTTAATCAAATTGATGAATTGACAGGTCTTACTTTCCAGGAGACTGACCACGCTAATGCTGATATCACAACTGTTTCTGTTGCACGCTATGAAGATCCTCGTGTTATGGGGCTAGCGGTGAATTCACCCGAGCATAAACGTATGTTTGCCACTTGGGCTGATGAAGCCGGTGCCAATTTAACTTTCGAAGAAGCTGAGACTATCATGCATGAAATAGGCCACGCTGTTGGCCTTGGCCATCCTCATGGAAATGGTTTTGCGCCGGGCATAAATGAGCACGACACAATCATGTCTTATCATGACACTGGTGCATTCGTTGGCTATTCAGCTACTGATATTGCTGCTCTCCAATCACTTTGGGGAGTTGGCTAACCAAACCATACAGCTCTTACTGGGGTCATTAGAAAAGCAGGGCGTGAAGTGTTGTGCGCGATCAATCCCCCGAAAAACCATCAAACCCCCGTCAAGTGCGGGGTTTTGTTATTGGCTGCTCCAGGCAACAGTTCCCTGCATCGAGGGGTCTTCTTCAGAAGAAGACCAAGCCCTGATGCCAGGAGCCAGTGTCGGCATCAGCTTTTTTAAAGCTATCAGTACGCTCGATTGTTCAGGATTGGGTTTGGTGGCCTTACCTAGTCCTAGAGAAGAATTTCATTCATGCTGGGCAAAAAAAAAAAGGATTACCTAAAAGGGATTGGTATAGGAATTAGAGCCTTGTGATCAAGATCACAGTTCCGCTTGAGTTAGGTCATCACCTCTGCCATTGATTCGAGAGATGGTGTGTTCATCGGGGGGAGAGATCCCTCAGATACACATCACCACCTCAGAGCAATGACAACTACTCAAACCATCCTCGGAACTGCTGCAGCTGAAACACTCTCTGCTCCTGATGACCTTGGCTACACCATCAAAGGCAAGGGTGGTAACGATTTAATTGGTGGCGCTAACGGAAATGACATCCTTCGCGGCGGCACAGGTGATGACTGGATCGAGGGCTTTGGCGGAAACGACAGTCTCTTTGGCGGCCAGGGCAATGATGTTTTAGTTGGTGGTAGTGGCCAAGATATCCTGAAGGGTCGCTCTGGTAATGATTCTCTGTATGGCGGTGCAGATTTTGACGTTCTAAAAGGTGGTCGTGGCGATGACTACTTAAATGGCGGCGCAAATAGCGACATGCTCAATGGTGGCCTTGGCCGAGACAGGCTTGTTGGAGAAGATGGTAATGATTGGTTAGATGGTGGTCGTGGCGATGACGTACTAAATGGTGGAGTTGGTCGTGATGTCTTCTTCCTTTCTTTTGGGAATGATGTCATTGAAGATTATTCTGTCAATGAAGATGCCGCCATTACAATTGATGATGATGTCTTTGGCGCTGATGTTGCTCCCATGTTGAGCATGTCATCAGCGGGGCTGCAAATCATCACTGACTTTGGTACAACAACGTTGGCCGGTGTAGACATCAGTGAATTCACTATCGCTCAGAACATTGAGATCAGCTAGTCACTATTCGCATTCACATTTTTTGGGAACCTTCTTAAGTTTGTACTAACGAACTTGGATGAAAATTACCAAACAATGGTATCGGGGAGCCTGATGCTCTACGGAGCTGAAAGCTATACAAGACCTAAAAAAGGAAAAGCAAGGCAGTCGTGAGGTGCGGCTGATCTATCCCCCGACAAGACATTCTCAACGCCCCGCCTTGTGCGGGGTTTTGTTATTGCCTACATACCAGTAATCTCCCTATAGACCCTAAGCACCAAACACGCCCCGCCTCCCACCGGTTAATTGCCATTCGATCATCATTTTGACAAAAAGAGTAAAGGGATGGTAAAAAACATTAAAATTTTCTAAGCTGATCTGCATCGTAGCTAACGTTGAAATAATAGAACAATCCAGACAAATGCCATCCTCCATTCCAGCGACTATTAATCTGACTCCAAATCCAAATTACAATACAATTAACATCCCATCAAACCAGGGCGCTGCCGTTTTTAGCGACGTTGTCTTCCAGAATCTTGGCGAAGGAGTAATTAGTGTCGAAGGGTACCTTGAAAACGCGGGGACATTAGTAATTGGCGAGCAGAACTGGGTTGATACAAATAACCGACTCGAAACAGTCCAGGACGGACATTTTTATAATGATGGGATCATGCATATTTACAGCAAGTTCCTAAACAAATACGGAGGCTACGGCGAAGGCTCAGTTAACAATAAAAGCATTTATATCTCAGATGAACAGCAGAAAAGCAACGGCATTTTTATAAACAATGGCCAATTTGATAATTTCTATGAGATAGAAATTTACACGAAATTACGAAATGAAGGGATGCCATTCTACAACGGCGCTGCAAAAGAAAACCAGGCTACAATCACCATAGGCAAACCTGGCACACCCTCTGGAGGCACAGGCGAAGGAGCTGCAATATTAGAAAACGTAAACGGATATATTTTTAATTACGGAATTGTTTACAACAACGGCACTATCGATAATAGTGGGCCGTATGCTTCTTTTACCAATTATGATAATGGCAAAATAGTCGGGAATGGACTCCACAAAGGTGAACTTATTAATCATGGAGCAATTAGTCCAGGAAATTCAACAGGTGGATATTTAATTGATGGAACACTCTTTCACAATGAGGGTGGAAATAAAATTTATGAGCTAGGTGGCACTGATGATGCTGATCGTGACAGCAATAATACTGAGTATGATTATATTGATGTAACTGGAGGCCTTATTATTAATGGCGGAGCCCTTGAAGTCTCTCTGATTGATGGCTTTAAGCTTTCTGCTGGCGATTCCTTTGTGATTGCCAAAGTTGATGGAGACCTCTCTGGTCAATATGATGGCCTCAAAGAAGGCGATTCAGTAGGAAGATTTAAAAGCGATAAAGGATCACCACGTGATCTCTTTATTACCTATCAAGGAGGGGATGGTAATGACATTGAGCTCTATACGAAATCACTCTTTGGTGTCCTTCCTAAGAGCTTGCGTGAACCAAGAATCATTGGTTCTGCTGAAAATGATTTATTGACTGGAAGCTCTGCAAACGAAGTGATCTTTGGAGCTAGTGGTAATGATGTTTTGCTAGGAGGCGGTGGAGATGATCAAGTCACAGGAGGCAATGGTAATGATCGGCTTGATGGCGGGTCTGGAGATGACCATCTCAAAGGAGATCGTGGTGCTGATACCTACACCCTGAGTCGTGGTGATGATGTGATTATCGGCTTTTCATTCGCTGAAAACGATCGCATCTATGTTGGCAATGGAGTTGAGCTTTCCTTGACGCAAGTCGGAGATGATTTATTGCTCACAGCAGATGGCATACACACCACGCTGCTGGATGTGGGTAAGGTTGAGTTCTTAGCGGCTGATTGTATTAACTACATCTGAGCTGTAAAAACTGTTGTTATGCCATCAAGGTTCAAACGATGCCTTGATGGCTCTAGCTGAGCGCTTGATCTGCTGACAAGCTGGGCGCATCATCTCTTGACCCACGGCCTTTGCGGAGCTGATCGTTTGCTAAAGGATATGTCGTCGCTTGGTGCGTTCTGATTGCCTGCTGTTGCCTCGGTAGAGACTTTTTTGGTATTGCTTGGTGCTCGTTGCGGGCACATTTCAGCGATGGAACAAATCAGATTGGAGCTTCCGAAGTGAAGAGCCAATACAACTGACTCGCTCAGAACGTACCGACAATGGTTACTTAGTAGAAGGGAGAAACACTAACGGTAGATTCGATTTATACATAAATACAGAAGGGGATAAAATTACTGATGCAAGGCTTACATTCTCTATACCCAATAGTTCTGGATACAGAACTACCACAAGTGCAGAGCTCAATGACATCAATCAGCCAGTATCCACAATCGAAGATAATTTAAACGATGGATTGACTGGACTTCGCAAGATTGTTAAAACATGGTTAAGTGGAGATGATAGAATCTTGGTCGGCGATCGATATACAAATAGTTTTTTTCATGGTCGCGAAGGAGATGATGTCATAGGCGCTAGCAATACAACAACAATTTGCGGAGGTTATGGTAACGATACTCTGTATGCAACAAATCTTTTTTCGGGGCCCGACAATTTCCAATCTCGCGTGACAGCTTATGGCGGACCAGGATCCGATCACTTTATGGCACTTACCGTTCCGAGTAAAAACAAGTGGGCATTTATTAATGTAATGGATTTTGAATCAGGAGTCGATAAATTCAGCTTTACTGATTTTTCGCTAACAGAAGAACAATTTCCCTTCTTGTCTGGAGAAATTGGGCTAAGAGAACAGTATGGAAATACGTTGATTTCTTACAAGGGACACGATATGGGGATGCTTACAGGCGTGACAGGACTTTCCTATGAGGAGATCTTCTGAATTGCAATAAATCATTCATTAGCCCCGCCAAGTGCGGTTTTTTTCTCCTGCTTCGGTAGTGACCAACATCACAGCCAAGGTTGAGGAAGGTCATCAAGTCGGCCTTAGATTGCGGCGATGGTGTGTCCGCCGATAAGAATGGCAATAGAACCCATTACCATGATCAGCGTTCTTGCCATCTGGATGCCAGTACGTTTGAGGCTCAGCGGCTGGATTATGGAGTTGGACTAATGAACGAAGACAAGCTGATTGAATACAATGTAGATGAGGATTACTTTCGCTACAGCAGTGGTTACTACTGGGAGGATTGTGAAGCAAGTAGCGCCATCTTTGTCACTCAAAAGATGGTTGACAAATATAAGCTAGAACATGATCGCACTGATGAATGGAGCATGGATGCACATAAGTATGCTGATTGGCAGGCTAAGAATGCTGAATTCTTTTCTGAGATGGAATCTAAATACGCTCAAATTATCTACTTAGATCACGTAATTGATTACAGTAAAGCAAAGGATGGTGGCCGCACAACGGATACGCCACATGGAGATGTGAAAAGTCTTGAGTTTGTCGCTTGGTTCAATTCCATCCCTTTTGAACTACTTAAGGAAAGTAAGGATGATGTGTCCGTAGAGAGATGGTGCGAATGACTAAAAATTTATGACTGCATATCATTAATTAAGCCCAGATCACAACACCAGGACTTGGCTGCTTGAGCGCAGCTTGCACCTTCCCCGCATCTGCCGTTTCAACTCAATGCCCCGCTCTCACGAGTGGGGGTTTTCAGCTCATGCGGAAGCCGGTAACGCCAAGGTTCCAAGGCATCGGCTGTGGCCGGCGGCCTTGAGTTTGGTGGAGTTTAAGTGGCCTTGGGACGAGGGTGGCAAGTGGTAAGGGGGTGACGGTTGCTTCTAAGGACCCACAGCCTAAACACTCAACGCCACAGCAACAGCAGGGGCTTTTTATTCCTTCAATCACCTCCCTATTCGCTCCTTAAAATGCCATCCGATACTTGGCACCTTCTTGCTAACAAGCAACGTGCAAAGACGTTTAGTTAATAGATGCCTGCTCTGAAAATACTTAAGTGCCACTGATAAGCTAGCCATCAACTACTTGCCTCTAACCAATACCTATATCTCCTCAACTGTCTCTCAGAATCTGAACTGAATATCACCATCTCTAATTCCATTTGGTTTTCTAAATTTCACCGCAAGTTGATGCCACTCGTCTGGGATTTGATTGAGGTCAACATCCCAATCCCATGGCAATCGTTGTTGGCATGGAGAAACCCTCTTTTTCTTACCCGGCCTTCTTCAGTGCTGAAAAGCTTCTGAGTTGCTCGTGGCAAATGCCACGAGCAACCTGCCTCTTCAGTCCGCCCAGGAACTCGGAATCAACAGCCAACAACGTAGTTGGCCAGGTAGGCACGTGCCCACTTTTAGCAACACTTGACCGTCAACGATCTGACATTGCGTTCTATAGGGCGTCCACCATGGCCTCAAGTTTCCGCACGCCCGCTCTGGAGAAAAGCCTCGTCTGCATCGATCATCGCTTCCGCATCGTCGTGGAACCAGCAGCCATACATCAAGTTGAGCACCCGATCCACATCAAGATCGCGATCGCTCACGTCCTGCCATAACCTCTGCGTCAGCTCAGCATCAGCTAGTTGAAACTGAGCGTTGGCCAAATTCCTTGCAGATGAGAAGTAAATTTCACGTTCACGTGCCGCAGGCGACGTATAAGTGAGAGGTTTGGTTTGGATCGCTTGCGAATAAACCACCGTTGTCAAAACAGCTGGTTCCAGCTTGAGTATCGATGAATACAAGTACAACTAGCATTAACGTTTGTTCAAGATGAGCAGCAGGTCCTATCCAGGCCACGCCTGGGCTTAGCCCCTCAGGCTTAAAGATCCTTCTCGGTGATCATTGGTCTACTTGGCTTATACGTCTAGACGAAGTTGGTCTACGCGTATAAGTGCAAAAAAGCCCCCGGAGGGGCGGTGCGCAATGGAAGATCGTGAGCACAGCTGTGCTCAGCTGTTAACACTGCACAAGGGGAGCACTTGCTCCCTTTTGCCGCCATGCTCTCCACCTCGTGATGGGCATCATGAAGTTTAAGGTGATCCGGAACACCTTGCTTTCCTTGCCCCGCCCAACACTTCTCCGACCAGAGACTTTCTAGCCTCACAATCGTTACGCTGGAAACAGGTTTCTAGGTCGTTCTCAATTGAATAAAGAAGAGCGCCTCGAGCGATCCAAGCGCCTTATTGCATCAATGGATGCGAAGACGTTTCAAGAGCGTGCTGAACGTTTCGCACCTGCTGTTACGGGAGAGAAAGCACCGACCTATGACGGCCTAAAGCCAGGTAATGACGGATATCTTGTTGAAACGCTGTATGAGGAGCTTCCCTGCTAGCCGTCACTCAACCCGAACCATGTTTGGCATTCCCTCCACGCTGGCAAAGGTGACCAGACTCACCGCAGGTTCAGACCCTTTATTGATTACATAGTGAGGTTCTTCTGGGTTGCCCTCCAGAAAGCCATCCCCTGCTTCAACAATGTCGGTCACCTCAGCACCGTCGACGATGCGGACATTGCTCAGACTTCCCTGTTCCACCACCACCACCACTGGCGAAGGATGGATATGCAAAGGAATCTTGGCGCCAAAAGGAAGAGTGATCCGATAGACCCTCATCTCAGGTGTCCCTTCTGGATACGCAACAACTCTCCCTCCAAGGGTCCGATTCGCCCTGAAAAGCTCCTCAGTGATTGGCTGCGGTGATGCCAGCGCAGCACCTGAAAAAATCAGCACAGATGCGGCTGCAAGTCCAGAAGCCCTCAAAATCATGGTTCCTCAGTAAGCAGAGAATATATATCCAATAAGAAAGTCCCCAAAGGGTTGGTGGAAGGAAGGTTGAGGCCAGGGCAGTAGATCTTTATGTATGAGTGAACGCTTAATGGAAAAACTACAGCAAAGCGTGACTTAACTGTTGAGATTCAGACTGTGATCGTATATCGCACGGTCATGTCGGCGAAATCCTTATCTCCACCACCAAATAGATCCTCTACACCGAAGCCATTGGGACCAAGAGCAGTGAAATGCGCGGACTTGTCAGAGTTAGCGCCAGTGAAGGCAAAATACTGTTCACCAGTTACTTCGTTGATCAGCAATGGTGCATAAATCTTTCCGGCCTCGGCATTGAACTGAAATTTATTGATTTCCTTATTTTCGATTTTCAATGAACTGTTTTTGCTGGTAAGCAGATTGCTCCTCGCCACATAGTTGTAGCCACTTTCATCGGGCATCAGCGTTCTGCCAGTAACAGGGGCAACTACACCACCATCGGGTCCTGCTACCTCATAAAACTGCAATGTTGAGCTGTGAGATGCTGAGCGACTAAATGACCCGGAAATAATGACGCTGGAGTCGGTCGCAAAACCTGTTGTGTCGATCAGGTCAATCGGCTTCGGCGTCAGGAGGTTGCTAGGAAGTACCGAGGCTACGTCTTTGGAGGCTTCGAAACTTGTGTAGAAACGATGTCCATAGGGATCTTCGTACGCGTAAATTTGCTGGCCGCTGATCGTGTCTTCCACTGCTACTCCCAGCAGCTTTCCAACCGGCAAGTTACTCAATGGATTTGTCAGTACGGCTCCTTCGATTTCGACATAGGTGGCAGTCATCGCACCATTAAGGTCGTTGATGATGGCAATGGTGTGATCGACGCTCGGCATCGTAAACGGGCCTGGTGCTGCAGCCTGTGCATCCGGATTATTACCGGGTCCACCAGGGTTATAAACGGCCTGGTAATTACCACTTGATGGCATACGAACACTTCTTAGTCTCGTAATTGCGCTAAGATCACCTTCTAGGATGATGTCGTAGTAATTATCATGATCTTCCACATAAGCGGCATTTTCTATTGTTCCTGCTGGTGCTAAATCTGCTATTCCTGCAACTTTGATGGAACCATACTTGCCAATAGTGTAATCCTGATTCGATTTAGTAAGTGAAATTTTTTCGCCGTTATCGCCTTTCGCTTCAAGAATAAAGTATTTATTGAACTCGCTGGGTTGCAGGCTTGCAATACCATCTGGTGAGAATCCTGCACTGGTATAAAGGCGTAGGCGATATTGGGCTTGATCCCCATAAAGATCGCTACCGCTATTGCTAGCCGAAGTGGCGCCAACGCCGATAGGTCCGCCTTCTCCGAGCGGACTGAAGGTATTGAGTTTGGCCGCAACAAGCTTTGGGCCATTCCCTTGTACATAGGAGTTGCTGCTATCGATGGACAGTTCTGTAGCAAAGACAGGCCCTTTTGCTGAGAGCATCTGCAGAGGTGTGCCGTCATTGACGATTCGAACCGATACCGGATAGCGGGCTCCTTCACTTTCGGGGGTGAGGCGATTGCCGAAATCACCTGCCACCACAATCGTTTGGCGTTCATTGTATTCGAGGTTTGGCAAGAACCCTGCAAGGGCAGGCGATACAAGCGAACCATCGTTCAGGGTGATCTCAAAATCGCTTCCATCACCATCCAAGGTTGTTGGTAAGACTGGATAACTGAACACCAATGGCATGGTGTCTTGCAACAAAAGACTCATGCCATAAACAGCTTTAGATCCAACAACGCTTGCTGCACTAGTCAACGCGCGGAGCGTTGGACTCAGATCTGGATCAACACTTTCCCAGGCAACATTGTTTTGCTCTGCTGCCTGCTGGGCCCCTGGCCCGAGTAAGCCTGGTACTCCAATATATCCGTCAAATCCATAGTTACCAGTGAAAAACTTTGCCTCGTTAGCAAATAGATCTGCGTTGTAGTTAATTGGGGTCAGTAAGCTTAATGCTCTACCCGATGTATTTTGTTGATCTTTCTCTATGTAGGCGATCAGGGGATCGGCTAGAGAGCTGTAACGGATGGCCATAATTAGTGATTTTAGCTAGTGAACATAGTTTTGTCCTTTAAAAAAAACATTTCAGCAAGGACTGATGCCTTTATTCATTTTCAAAATTTGGACATAGATGGTCTTTCTCGGTGGATAGAATTTTGAGCACAAAAACTTTGTGAGCCATTCGATTCATGAGGTGTGACTTTATATAAATCAAGTGGATTCTATCTCACCAGAATCTCTCTGGAGAAATCTCGCTCCACTGCTGCGGGATTCTGAGTTCTGTCACTCTTTTAATTTATTAATTTCATTGATCCAAGGAGTTCTTCTAAACAGAATAAATTTATCTTCATGGCCTGAACTAGAAGTCACGGTTAGCGTGTTAGGAAAGATAGGGATAACGCCTAAGAATTTTGTCCAATCCTTTCTTAGCCTATAGATTTCAGAAATTGAGACGATGGTTACGCCTGTTTGAATGTTGAGCGCATGTGACTCAAAAATCAATCTTGCTGTGGTCAGGTAAAGTATCCCTCCAACGGACTCAATACCTCTTTGATGATTTGCCGGCGATTTCTTGACAAGCTTTTCTCCAACCTCAAGAACAGTCTTCACGCAAAGTGCCTTCTTAGTTGAAAACTACACTAGCTTCAATGAAAGAACCTTCAAGCCTTCTTTAGTTAAGTCCTAAGAAGTTGTTGCCCTTCCGATCCACCCCAAGGACCACCGGCGAATGCTGAATACCTTGCAGTATATCCATGCCAATAACAAAGCGGCTGGGGTAAGGAAAGGCTTTTATGACCCCTATTCCAACTATGGCCACTACAGCAGGATTAGGGCAGACGGCATCAGTGAATGGAGCCCTGCCTTATTAAAGCTATCGACAACGCTGGATGGATCAAGAGTATTTCATAAGGATTAGATGGAAAGATTATATATACAGTCACTGCTAACTCAGACAAGATAAAGGGACCCGCAGGCCCCCTTTAACGTGCTGTTGTATCCCAGCAAACGACGGCAGATGGGTCCCACTCCACTTGCCGCTAGCGATCACTACTCAGCACCCTCTAACTCTTTGGCTGGCTCAGCTTCTGGGAGTACAGCATGGAGTTCGCCGATTTGAAGGAAGACTGCTTAGGGGTACCAGTCTTCTTCAAGTCTTCCAGTCATTTCTAGATGCTGAATGAGATAGAAAATTTTCTTCTCTTGAACAGAACAGCTATTAAATGAACCCCGCATTTGGCGGGGTCATGACGTTTTTGTTTGATGCTATTAAACAGCACTGCGGGGTGGAAGCTTGGCAAACAGATCTTTGTGCGCATCAACTACATCTTGACAGCTCATAACAGGGGTAAATTCCATCACAATTCCGAATTGAGCACGCCAGGGAGCAAAATGTGTGAAAAGCTGCTTGTCGCTCTCTGCCCTGCACAGGATGACGACACGCCCTTCGCCTGGAGCATGAACACGGAAAAGGAGTTCAAAACCTTCAAATTTATCTTCCTTTGCCATGGCTCCACTTTCCCAGAGTTCAATAAACTGGGCATAGGCGGCTTTCTGAAGCTCAACATCTTCGAACTGGGCATCACATAGAAAGAGCTGCATTGTCTGTGAGTCGAACGACTTTACTTTCTACATGAGCAAAAAGATGTTTTTACAGTTCGTCAGGATATTAAGACTCAGCTCTTTACCAGACAGAACTTGCCGATGCGCTTTTAAGTCTTCTTTTGCAATCGCAAACACATTAGCTTTGGGAATAGCTAGAACATCGTCACCTTCTGCGTTTAGCTGTTCATGTAGTGAGCTATGTGCTTAAACTTTGGCTATGAATGCCTTGAGTTGTTCTTCTGACAGCGATTCTTCATCTCTGAACATGTCAGAACAGAGGATCAACAAAAAGCCCCTCTTTAGAGCGGGGCTTTTTGATCTGTGCAGGCACAAACCCTTAAATAGAAAAATTGCTGCAGATGATGTGGGCTGATAGCTGCAACCAAAAACATGCCCGATAATCAGTGAACTTTTAAGCGTTTAATCCCAGTGCTGCGTTCCCTTCGTCTCTCCTTATCGCTTGCTGGTGTTGCTGCTCTTGCCTTAGCCAACACTCCCATCAAACCAGTCGCAGCTCAAGACGATGGCAGTGCAGCAGACCTGGGCGTGATGGAGATCAACCTCAAGGATGCTGTTCAGTTCAACTGGGGCTTTCAAGGAGCACTGCAAGGAGCTGGTACTCCCAATCAAGCCGGTATTGGCGCCTTCCTACCGATTGCTGTTGGAGAGAACAGCGTCTTCTTTATTGATGCTCTAGCCAATGCCAACTTCTCTGATCGAGATGGTGAAAGCAGCATCGTTAATACCGATGTCGCTGGTACCACCATCAGCACCTCAACCAGGCTTGGCTATCGCTGGCTAAACGGAGACCGCAGCTGGATGTATGGCATCAACGCTGGTTATGACAGCCGGCCGATGAATACAGGTGATGCTGATACCAGCGTCAATGTCTTTGATAAGCGTGATGTCTTCTTCTCGCAGGTTGTTGCAGGGTTAGAAGCAGTCTCAGACACCTGGAACTTCAATGCCTATGCACTCGTTCCCATTGGTGATGTCGAGAAACGCCTTAATAGCCATTACGCAGGTGGTGCTCTTGATACCTACGGTTTAGATGTTGGCTACAGCATCACACAAGATCTCAATGCTTCTGTTGGTTATTACTACCAGCAAGGTGATCTCGATGATGCTGATGGGTCTGGTGTTAAAGGAAGGCTTGCCTACAACATCAGCAATGGTTTAACTCTTGGCGCCAATCTTTCTTACGATGAAGCCTTTGATACACGCTTTACAGCAGACATTAAATATCGCTTTGGAAGCAATGGCTATGGAGCACCAAGCAAGAAAGAACCCGCAGTAATGCCTGCAATTCAAGCGTTATCTGCAACACCAGCCAATCGGGATGTGAGGGTGCACGACTGTTGGTGTGGGATGGGACGGCAACCTGTGGCCTGTGGATGTGCCCCCTGGAAGCGTCCCGATTGAGTGTGTGGTGGATCCTTGACCCTCGCTTGATGGAGGATACCTGCCAAAAGCCCCTGCAGTCGCGGGGGGTTTTATTTCTTAGACCACCTCAATATTGGCTTAAGATGACATCCGATACCTGGCACCATTGACTTGCAAAAAGTTACCTTGATGTCTTCTTTAGCAGGCAACAACCAGCAATAGTTTTTCGTATTCATCACAAATTTACCTTTAAATCCTTTTGCCCTAAAACTACTTATATTCCTAACTTAATCACCACAGCCTGAGAGTTTGATCTCCATCTCTGATTCCATTTGTTATTCTAAATCTCACAGCAACTTGATGCCACTCGTCTGGGATTTGGTTGAGGCGAATATCCCAAGCCTATGGCAATCGTTGTTGACCTGGTGAAAACTTATTTTTCTTGCTCGGCGGCTGTTGTTAATTCAGCAAGGGACGGTGATTGTGGAAGTCGCTTTACCGCCATGGATAAAGGAGATGGATTTCATCAGCTGTCCGTTTTGGGTGAAGTAGGTGATCCAGGTGCCGTTAGTGAAAGGCATGAGAGAGGTAGTTAGTAAGACCAGGTTAAGTTGACTGAGCAGACCTTGTAGACGTATGGGTTCTATTGCCGAATTACGGGAAGAGATGCTGGTGTTGGAGAAGTATTGGGAGCGAGGTATTGAGCTTCATTCTGTTGGCGTATTGGACGGGGAAGAGTTTGGGGAATGGGGAGTTGTATGTATGAGTGCGATGGTGGTGATGGGACTTGATGGGATGCAGTTTGTGATCAAGTCGAGATTGGAGGCGTTAGCTATCCACCCATTGAGAAGTTTAGTCAGGTTCCGGCCCACCTCCTCGCTGTAATGGTTGAGCAGTGATAGTGATCAGCGATCTGTTGCCAGGAGTAGCCCATATGTCGATAGCGCTGGATTCTGTTGTGACGTGATTCGGTAGCCCAGAGAAGGATGAGGAGAGGGAGCAAGACAAGAGGGAGCAAGACGAGAATTGCTGCCCATGCCAAAAGACAAGTGAAAGTGATTGGTTTTAAAGCTTGTGGGTGTTTGCCGGAGGTGGCTCAAAGCCATCGCTGCCGACATCCCTACGCTACAGAAAATTCACTTAGACGTGATTGCTGCGCTTGCTTCTGATTTGAGGGAAGTGGTCCACACCGGACGTCCATTGAGTGAGCCATCTCTCTTTATCGAGCTTCGTCATAGGCCATAGCCATTGTCTTCAGGAGGTATTTCAGGAGGGGGACTGTGCCTGTCCCTTCTAACGCTTCCCCGATCAGAGCAATCTCTTTAGGAGTACTCGGGAGGTGATAAACATCTGACAGCAGTTGTCGGGCATGACCCCGTAAGCGGTCGTCGCTTGTCTCTTGGGTAAATCGAACAGTGTCTTTTATCAGTTGGAGCGATTCAGCATCAGCCTCATCGGCTGCTTGCCAACGTTCTAACAGCTCGTCGAAGTAGGTCTGATTCATCGTCATCACCCTCAATAATTTCAAAAGGGGATCCCTGGTGACGCGTCACCTTAAGGTGCCGACTCAATCTGTTACACCTACGTAACAATCAAATAGTTCGGATCTAGGTCAGAAGGATGGACCAATAGGGCCTGAGTTATGGACCGTCTACCGCAAGAGTAAAGGCGGAAAAAAAGGGGAACGCACTGACCCTCATCGACCCAATGCCCTGCTAGTCAAAGACTCAGATGGCACTCCTAGCGACTGGAACCTGCAGAGCCATCTACAGATTGGCGAACAACTTCCGCCATTAGGACAACAAGGCAACGCTGGTGATGCACTTGGCACTTATCTCAAGCGCAAGGCGATATGGCAGCAACTACGACAAGACGCTGATCATGCTGGTGAGGTATTAAAGCCCTATACATTTAGGCATCGCTACGCCAAAGCATCACATGCAGCGAATCTGCCTGTCGCCAATATTGCTGAAGCCATGGGACACACGGATTGAGGTGCACCTAAGTAGCTATGCCCGCTTTACACCAGATGCAACAGCAGACCTCTATGCGCAGGTGAATGCGGGCACTGCACAGGTGAACTGAAATTGGATTCCACCATTTCCGTGATGCTTTCTCAACCTTCATCAAACGTTGCTTGAGTGCTATCGATGCATGGGCGACAGCTGGCAACAGATCGCAGAGCGGTATCAATGTTCAGCGCGTACAGCTAGGCGGTGGGTAATCATGGTCTAATTGGTCGAAATTTTTCATTGGGAATGGCAATCGAAACCACCGTGTTTGACTTCAAAATCAGTAAAACCTTTGACGAGTGGAGAGCTGTTTACGACAGTGAAGACAACAAATCAATGTTGAAAGCAGGCGGAATCACATCTCTGTACAGAGGCTTACACAAAGAAGATTCATCAAGAGCGATTGTGATATTCCAAGCTGAGGAGGGAGTTGCAATGGGCATGTGGAATGACCCTGAGGCAAAAGTAATGATTGAATCAAGTGGTCATATCTATGACGAAACAGCAATTACTCAATGGATCGCTCATTAGGCGACAGCTAAACCAACACCGGTAGGAGGTGGGCTATCGCTTGATTAATTGTCAATCGTTTGCGGGGCTCGAGAAAGTAGGGCCCCTAAGCCACCTCATCCGGGAATCCCGCCCAGGCCCCCTCGAGCCCAAGGGGGTTGTAGTGGCTTTCGTCAGGTCTAGATCTAGATGCTTGGGGAGTCATTGGTGCTAACCAGACAGACCTATTACTCCCGCTGCATAAGGCAGGGCTTTTAAAGGAGAAACACCTCGCTCTTTATTCATTCCTGCAGTTGATGTGGCCTGATAGCTGCAACCAAAAACATGCCAGAGAATGAATGACCTTTTAATCGTTTTATTCCAGTGCAGCGTTCTGTTCGTCTCTCCTTATCGCTGACTGGTGTTGCAGCTCTTGCCTTAGCCAACTCTCCTATCCAACCAGTAGCTGCTCAAGAAGACGACGGCGCTGCAGCAGACCTCGCCTAAATAACTTGCTCAATGCAATCCGTATCGCAAAGGTTTAGCATAAATAAAATATAAACAAATAAAAGCAAACTTTAGTAATACTACCAAGAACCCTTTCGCCATTTGACTTTTATTTTCGATTAGCCTGATATAAGAGATATCAATATAATCTGAATAGCCTTATATTTAAAACATGTACTAAATACTAAAAGAGCACGTTCTCTTAGAAGGGTGATTTCAGTCTAATTTGCATAAAGATTGATCAGTAATTGCTATTGATCTGCGTGCCTGCTGCTAGCGGCGGCTTCCCTCCACTTGCTTGCAAAGCGCTCCCATGCCATGCCTCCGCCGGCCACAGCTGCTAGAGCTGCAGAGGTGTTTGGATGTATGTCTAGGCTGCCTCCGCCGGCCACAGCCCCTAGAGCTTCAGTACCTAGCTCTATATCACTAAATTCATCGTTCTCATCCATCTGAGAAATAAACTGAAGAGCTTCATCAGCCGTAATCACAAAACCATCATCAGCCTCGACTGCCATCTGGATGATCTCGGCTATCGCCGTATCTTGATCAAGGATGTCCTGAGAACCCAGCTCTGATAGCTTCCCGGGATTTACGTCTCTACTTGTCACTGCTCAAGTAATGGTCATTTAATGATTATCAGAGTAGTCGGCTTTAGCGCAGCTGTCATGATCTGAGTCACATCTTTTTGTGAGCTGCATCACAGGTAGTCATCGTGTTGCAAACGAATTACTTTGGATTGGAATCTTCGGCTCAATCAAATTCCAGAAGATTGGCATCAAGTTTCTGTGAAGTTCCGCAGGGCCAATGGATCTCAGCAACGCTCAGCTGATCTAGGAACGCAGAATTGGATACCGCTACCGGGTACAGCCAAAGGCAGAAGGCATCCCTTATATCGAAAGCAGCAGTAGCTGTACGGGTAAACAATTAAAAACCCCGCACAAGGCGGGGCGTTGATGGTTTTGTCGGGGGATTGATCGCCCACAACACTTCGCGCCCTGCTTTCCCCATCACGGGTTTTGTATAGCTCTTAGCCGTAGCTTCAGGCTCCCCGACAGATCAGTCAGAGGCAAAGCCAAAGGCCACTTTCAACGTAATATCTATAAGTCAATTCTGTACCCCAGCTTCCTCCATGTGTCGGATTACAGTTGCTCAAATCTTTTGCCCAGTTTCTCTTCCTTAAGTCGCTAAGCGTGTAGGTCTTTGTTTAACCAAATCCATCGCTGAGTGGATGTTCGTATTTACTATTCTTAAATACTGTCGGGCGATTTCTATCTGTAATTGCTAGCCGCGGAGTGCCATCATTGCCCTGATATTCAATACCTTGTTCATATCAACAAGTATTCCAGCGTCAGCAGGAGTAGTAGTAATAAACGATGCACCGATATCAGCAGCAGACGCGATTGCAGAAAAGAGTTTTATTTGAACCTGTATTGTGAGGCTCTTGTCTCGTGAAAACCCCTCACTTGGCGGGGATAATTGATGATTCTTGCCTTTAAGTGCGCTGGGCGGACCCTGCCTTGTAACCAGGATATTCATGCTCCGCGAGCCTTCGAGCTTCGGACTGGCTGGTAGCCATGACCTCAACGTGTAAAGGGCGATCTGCCGTGGCCAAGGCGATCACTTCATCCCAAGACAGCTCAGCCTTGGGGTCAACACTTCCGCCATCAATGCGGGCCTTATTCAAGCTGCAACCTTGAGCCATTTTTACAGTCCACAATTGCTCGAACTTTGTCTCGAGCTCATCCAAACAGGAAGACAGGGCGACTGCGGTCACTTCGCTTTGATCAATTTGAGTTGCCATTGATTTAATTGAGTTATGAGGGCCTTCCCCCTCTGACATATCCACCATCTCTGAATCAGCCAGGAACCACATCACCTAAACGGGGAGAAGAATCCTTGATCTATTCCCCAATTTGGGGGATATTAAAAATAACTCTCAACGGGAAACTGCGATTGTCAACTCCTTTTCAGTAATAATGGATGAGCAACAACAGCTAATCAGCTACTTCGATAAATTCAGAGTTGAAATTTTAGAAAAACTAAACTCCGACACCACAACGGGGCTTTTGTCTGACGAATAGCAAAAGCTGGTTTGCGTCCTTTGTGCGTCCTAGGAGCTCTTGATTTGTCAGGCCAAAGCCAGCCGCCAGGCCTTTGCAAGGCTCAATTTTTAAAACCTAAAAACGCCCCGTAATTTAAAAGTGTCGGCATCCCAGCTGCTTGCACAAGCTGCTTGAAGCCAACGACCAACGCAGCCACATGGACCTCATGACACCGACCAACTTCCTAGATACGCAGCAAGCAGCAGAGCTGCTAAGCGTTTTTGGTTGCTGGTTACGTCAGCGCAAGGCCAAAAGGATTTTCAAACCCGGCACCTACGACGTCTATTCGACTGGAAACATGCAAGGCGATGTCATCCCATAGCAAGGTTCTGCGGATGTTTCCAGTGGAATTGCGTTTGGCACCGATTTTTGAAGTGGGTTCAATAAGGAATCAGTTCCTAACTGGTCTGGGGGCTATATGAACTGGATTACTTCTGAGACGCTGAGGTGTCCTCGGGAATAGAGGAAGTCTCCTTTGAAGTGATCATGGACGGTGAGGGCGACGTCTGTTTTGACGGTTGGTAAAAGGACCGCCATGTCGAGGCTGCCGAGCAGCGAGTTGGGGGCTTGAGCCAAGCGCTTCTAGACATCGTTTCCGTGGCGGCTTGTGTAACCATCGAGGACTTTCCCATTTTTCTTTGTCAATCCCGGACACTTTTTTTGTCTTATTGAGCCAGCAACTTGACGTGCCTTGGATCTTTTACCGATTTTGCAGTTGATTCTTTGGGAACCCCATAAAAAAGGCCCTGGCGTGGGGCCTGCAGATCTCCGCTTTTTTAAAACTAGTCAGACCAGAGATCGGAGCCGCTTGTCGTCATCAATCTCTCCATCCATAACGGCGAAGGCGTTTTCACCGTGAACAAAATCAAAGGCTGACTTGGAGACGTGACCCTTATGGACCATGACC
Source organism: Prochlorococcus sp. MIT 1303 (assembly GCF_001631965.1). Taxonomy (NCBI): domain Bacteria; kingdom Bacillati; phylum Cyanobacteriota; class Cyanophyceae; order Synechococcales; family Prochlorococcaceae; genus Prochlorococcus; species Prochlorococcus sp. MIT 1303. The sequence goes on along the minus strand of NZ_LVHK01000042.1, from coordinate 182,149 downwards.
TCACGGTTGAGGCCAATGGCTAGATGCTTGGTCATTTTCATGTCCTTGGCACAGACTGACCCTGAAGTTCCTGGAGTGTCATGGGAGGGTCGCGATCTGCCCTCTTGCGCGAATCAGGACTCCAAGTCCAAGGGTGAGCGGTTTCAGCCATTGCGGGTCGTGGTGTCACTCCTTGCCCCCTTGTGTTCAGAGCTACATTTGATACATCAAGGGGTGACGCAGTGTTGAGGAATTGGGTGGGGCTTGAGAAGGCCTCACACGGCACGATCGAGAGCGCACGCTCCCAGGTCGATTCACTAGACGACATTGAGGAGATGAGAGTTCTGCTCAAGAATGTCATTTCAGCTCACGACACGCTCATGCAAAGGCTGGAAGACAAGCTCACCAACATGACCAACTACATGGCCCTGTCCAAAAAAGGCCAATAAAAAGCCTCCCGGAGGAGGCCCTGTCCTTTCGACACACGCTCTAGCAACATCCATCACTGGTCAGGGATGAGTGCTTGTACCTGTTCTGCTTGTCAGGAAGGTCTTTTGGAGAAGTAGAACAGAACTACGACACTCCTCACACAGCGTGGTTGGGCGGTACTCGTTGGGGCCGCCCTTTTCTTACGCGCTTGTGATCCGTCATGGGCCTTCGATGCAGCCCATCAAAATCAGCCGGCCTGGTTTTTATGACACATCGGAATGTAATCAAAGCCGTCCTTAGACGTGTCAACATCAGGGAGTTACTGGATCAAGGCCCTGAGGGCGGGGCCTTTTTTCATGCCAGGAAGTCTTCTCGCAGTCGCTAAGCCCTGGTGTATTTCTGCCTGCTAAGCATGATGATGCGTGCCAATAGAGAGCTGGAATTGACAGAACCTGACCCGGCAGTTTTAGACGCCCTTGTCACTAAGGCTTTAGAGCTTTCGGCAAGTGCAGGCGGGGAGTTGGAGCGCAGCTGCTGGATGGTGGTTCATGAGCATGCTCACGGAGTAAAGCCAACGGAGTACGACATCCGAGAAATTGACGAGCAGCTTTATCTGAAGGTTCTGGAGACCAGCCGATCCAGATCAGTTTGCTGAGACAGAGAGGTCGAATAACCTGACGTAGCTTCTTAGAAATCAGACTAAGAGCTAAGCAGTCCCGCAACTCGCCGCTCATCGAAGGGAATTCCACACCAGGAGTTGTCCCTCCCTTCTGCCAGCACTCCGCAGCAGTTACAGCTGAACGCATTCCAGGTGAACTTGGCGTTCCCAATTCGGCTTTGGCTCATCTGTTAAGAGTTGGCCAGGACGCACCCCTCACCATTAAGAGCCTTTGCTAGTACTTATATCCTATTAAGTCCCATGGCCAAGGGGTGCTCCTCTTCCACGCCCCCTGACGTTTCTCAACTAAGCAGTTAGGGACAAGACAATCCGCCTAAAACCCTATGCCACCTGAACTGTTGAGGCTCTATCTATTTGAGATTGGGATTGTTGTTATTGGTGCTGCTGCCTTCTTTGCCTGGCGTTTTGGAGGTAACGGTGACGACGGCTGATTGACAGCCCAACCTCACAGTGTTCAGCTCGAAAGACTTGCTTGGCCTCATGGGTTCGATGTAATTGGGTCAGTGTTCAAAGTGCTTTTCTGCCCCTAAAACAGCTAGGACAACAGGAGACACATCGAAAACTATGGAAGACACCGCTGTTCAAGCAGGCGACAATGTGCGCTATCTGCTGGTTGCACTCGGTGTTATTGGTGGTGGTGGTCTAGCTGTCTGGCTTCAAAGGGATAAGAAAGCCGACAAGAAACCGAAGCAAAAACAATTTGTTCCCAAGAACACGAAAGGGTTTCAGTGATTGACTGCCCAAAACAAGTGATGAGATCACACCAAGTGCCAGGGTTTTTCTTTTGGATGTTCAATCAGCCCACGTGGCCGTGCAGCGATAGCGCGTGCTCATGGCAACAGCAATTGTCATGCAGGACATATCAGTGACAGTCTTACCTTGAGGGACTTTTCGCTGCGCCTGCGCCTGTGCCATCTCCTCCGATTCACCATCAGCCGTCGCTTCTCCTGCCCGAACGGAACCAGGCCAGGAAGCCAGCAGCACCAATAACAACGATCCCACCGAATAGATAAAGCAATTCTTTCTGAACAAGGTTGTCCTCCATAGGTTCTGACCAGTCTCTTCTTGTCCTAGCGCCTTTGTTGAGAAACGTCAGAGACGTAGAAGCGCAGAGCATCTTTGGCGCTGGGGCTCAGTAGTACATAGATATTGACGCGCAGGTCTCGATGCTGAGAGAGGTCAGGAATGGCAAGACGCACTGTTTATCTGACCCAAAGGGTTATTGGTATCTGCGCTTTAAAGATGTTCTCGGCCGTAGCTCTCTAGATCGCCGATTGAAGTGATCAAAGCCCGCCCGATGAAAGGCGTGCCGTCCCTCCTAAAAACCAAGAGGATCTACCTGCAAGTGGATGAGGCCAGGGAGCTATCGAAAAAGAGTGCAAGAACAGGGCTGGATGGCCACGGCATCCCACTAGTGGTAATGGTCGTGTCACCCTCCTGGTAATGGCCTCCAATCATCTGAGACCTGTGAAGGGCTATGTGCGAAGGTCTTCTCCAGATCCCTTTTGAATGAATCATCTCGACTGATTGGGCTGTGATCGCGTCCTGATTCAGTGTCTAGGCTGATTTCCTGTGAAAGCCTGACCTCTTTTGTTGCTCTGAACCACCCCAGTTCTTTGGCGATCCCAAAAAACGGCCAGATAGCGAAATAGAGGCAAATGATCGCAAGGCCTACATATCCACCGTTCAATTCCATACCGGAGAACTGACAAACGATTGCTGTATTCAGCATGGCCACAAGAGGCACGAACAGGAAGCGAACAGTACAAAGAGCAAAGAAACGGCTCGAAGCTCCTCTTGCTCAAGAGGAGAAGAACTCATTGAGGGTCTACATGCTCATTGCAAACGTGTTGAGCAATAGCAAAACAATATCCTTGAGTATCTAGAATTCATGAGCGAAGACAACTCTCGCCTTCTTAAGATAAGAGTGTGGTAGCAAGATCAGAAAGAGAACTGAAGGTGGCGAGTTAACCCTCCGATCATTCAATAAGTCCATCTGCCTCCAGCTCCTCTCGATGCTTAAGGGCTCTTCTCAATTGGCCTGCAACAAAAGGAATGTGGAGTGCATACTTCTGCAGTTGAGCCCGCTCCTCGAGGCTGACAGGTTCTCCAGTCGCTAAGCGATGGATGATCTCCTCAACACGTCTACGAGTGTCTGTTCTCAGGGTGCGAAAAACCATTTTTTTTGCACAGCTCTCCGAAGCGTTAACCCAATTTAGGTCAGTTTTTAGTCGCTCTTAACGAGAGAGAGGGGTATTGCTCCGCTACCCCATATAAGAAGAGAAGAAGCACTCATAGTTGCTCTGTAGTGACAACGAAGATTTCCTCCAAGAGTTGGCCTTGTCACAAGGTGGCTAAGGAAGCCCATGGTCCATGAGTTCATCTCTTTAGCTTGGGCCGATGTAAAACAGCGTCATGGCCGAAGGTTTTCCGGGTAAAAAGCAATCCCATGCGGTTGTCATCGGGGCAGGCTGGGCTGGCTGGGGTGCGGCCAAGGCACTCTGCGAAGCGGGTGTTCGCGTGACCCTGATGGATGGGATGGCGGATCCAACCGGCAGCCAGCCCCTCACCACGCCAAGTGGCAAACCGTTCGAGGCAGGCACCCGGGGGTTCTGGAAGGATTATCCCAACATCAATGCCCTGACGGCAGAGCTCGGGCTCGGCTCGATTTTCACGGAGTTCACCACTAGTGCGTTCTGGTCACCCGAAGGCCTGGAGGCGACGGCTCCTGTCTTCGGTGACGCTCCGCTGTGGCCGAGTCCCCTGGGTCAGGTTGCTGCAACGATCAATAACTTCAAGCGCCTGCCTGTTGCTGATCGGCTCAGCATCGCCGGCCTGCTCTACGCCATGCTCGATCTGAACCGCAGCGATGCGGTATACAGGAGCTACGACGCGATCGATGCGCTGACGCTGTTTAGACAGCTCAGGATCAGTGATCGCATGATTGATGATTTCCTGCGGCCCACGTTGCTGGTGGGGCTGTTTAAGCCGCCGGAGGAGCTGTCGGCCGCTGTCACGATGGAGCTCCTCTACTACTACGCCCTGGCGCATCAGGATTCCTTCGATGTGCGTTGGATCAGGTCGAAAAGCATCGCCGAACAGCTGATTGCGCCGCTCAGTGAGCGGCTGCAGGAGCAGCATCAGCTCGAGGTGCTGGGCGGCACCCTGGCCACCCGGCTGAACATCTCGCCGGAGACTCAGGCCATCCGCTCGGTGGGAACCCGTTCCGTAACAACTGGGAGCACCGGTTTAATCGAGGATGTCGATGCCGTGGTGCTTGCGGTGAGTGCCAAAGGAATGGGTGCCTTGATGGCGCAATCCCCGCAGTGCGGCGCGCTGGCGCCGGAGCTTGTGCGTGCCGCCACGCTCGGATCGATCGATGTGGTGTCGATCCGTCTGTGGCTGGATCGCACCGTGCCGGTCGCCGATCCCGCCAATGTGTTCTCACGTTTCAGCGCACTGAGAGGCGCCGGAGCCACCTTCTTCATGTTGGATCAACTGCAGCGGGAGTCGGAGCAGGCGCTCTGGGGTGATCAGCCACCGCAGGGTTCGGTGATCGCCAGCGACTTCTACAACGCCTCGGCCATCGCCGAGCTGAGCGATCAGGAGATCGTCGACTGCCTGATGCAGGATCTGCTGCCCATAGCGCAGCCTGCCTTCAGGGGGGCCAGGGTCGTGGATCAGGAGGTGCGGCGTTATCCGGGTTCGGTGTCTCTCTTCTCGCCGGGAAGTTTCAGCAAGCGGCCACCAATGGAGACGTCACTGGCTTCGGTTGTCTGCGCCGGCGACTGGGTGCGGATGGGCGAGAAAGAACATGGTGCTAAAGGCCTTTGTCAGGAACGCGCCTACGTGTGCGGTCTGGAAGCGGGCAACTCACTTCTCAGGCGCGGGATCGTGAGGGGCGCCGACCTACCCATGACCCTGCAGCACTCTGTGATCCCCATCCGCGCCGATGAACCGCAGGTGCTGCTCGGGCGTGCCCTTAACAAGCTGGTGATGGACCCCCTCGAGGCCTTCGGGATCCAGTGGCCTTGGTTGGCTAGCTAGCTAGCGATTCTCAAGGGATTGGCGATGACGATTCAACAGGCTGAGATTCGTTCAGTATCACGGCATCATGGCGCCGCTTTCAGCAACGGCTCGTACATCATGATCGCGTGATTTTCCACCAGTAGCTGTTCCGTCTTACCACCATCGGATGCTGTGCAGATCCGATAGAGCTGATTGTGTCTCGAATAGCCGCCCCAGATCTGCTGCTGGATCCTGTGATGACGCTCCTCGACGCTGTAGAGGCAGTCGTAATCCTCATCACAGCAGAGTTCACCATGCAGATGGATGTCATCCAGCCATAGATGAATCGCGAAGCAATAGGGCGTGTTGTTGGTGATCTGCAGATCCACATAGTTGTACGCCAGCGTTGCTCCGGCACCAAAGGGAATGGTTCGATTCACATCCGGGAACACATCAAAACCATGCCTCCAGCGCTCCGAAATCGTGAGCGGACTGTGGGCCGCCATCCAGAACAGCAGATTTCCCAGCTGACAAAGCCCTCCACCTGTCCCCCTGGAGATCCTGCCCTGATTCAGCACCAGACCCACCAGATAGCCCTTCCGTCTAGTGGGTCGTCCGACCAGCTTCCACACGGACATTGTTTCCCCCGGATGAATGAGGATTCGATCCAGTTGCGCAAGCGCTAGCTCCAGATTCCTGCGCTTGTTGTGCTGAAGCACCATATCCACATCCCTTAAAGGGCGCAGGATCAGAGACTGATGGCTGAATTTGCGGTGGCTTGCCGCCAGGACGTCGCGTGTTGTAGCCCATTGCCTGGAACCGAACAGCCAGTTGGCTTTGCGTCTGGCGATGTGATATTCCCGGCCCAACAGTTGTCGAACCCTGCTGCGGTGAATCGGTTTGGGAATTTCAAACATCGCTGAGCCCTGAGTTATCTCGTTTTGAACCGACCAGGCTGTTCATTCTCACAAGACTGGTCAAAGGCGAGGATGGCCAAAACGATCAGGCCTGTAAAGCAGCCATGGCTATTATTTCCAATAAATCATAAAAAATGTAGCCTTTTTACAACGCATCATTGACCTCATGAAAACGAGCAAAAATGATGTTCTCGAGCTGGAACTGAGTGAGATCAAGGCAGGACAACCAGCGATCGGTAAGGACCAGGTTCTCTACAAGGTTGGGCGTTACGACGGCGTGAACTGGATTCTCGAGGCTGGATATCCGGTGCAGGGACGAACATTCAGTGATGATGAAAAAATGTTTGATGATGTTGCCTACGCCAACGGCCAAAAGTTTGACAACGCAGTGATTGTCAGGGTTGACGATTCAACCCCAGGAAATCCAGACAGCTATTACGTCTATAACGAGAACTGGGAGAGAGTGGCACCCGGCACCGTGACCAACGCCATGAAAACAGTGGTGATCGGCCCCGACAAAAAACCTTACCTGACTGATGGGCACCACACGCTGAACACTTTTTCACAGATGAAGCGAGGAGGATTTGAAGATTTCAAGATCAATCTAGTTGTGGAAGCTAATTACTCAAATCTGAAAGATAAGAATAACAACGGCAGTTCCATGGATGAATTCTGGATAGAAATGGCCAACAGCGGCAACGCCTGGCTCAAGGTTCTCAAAGAAAACGAACCCGGATACCGTTATCTGAATGGTGTGGAGGGAGAGCAGGATGAATACATGGTGCACTCCGTGGACCTGGACAGGTTCAAGGGTCAGCTGCCAGAAGAAATGAAACCGGAGGCCTTCAGGAATGACCCCTATCGAGCCATCATGAATTTCACAAGAGGAATCGCATGGGAGGCGCCTGAAGGAACAAAAGCTGATGGATTACCCTTCCTTGAATTTTACTGGGCGGAAGAAATCCAGAATGCCATTGGCGATGGCAATAGCGCTCTTGATGTTCATACAGAGGCCTCTCCATACAACCTCTCCGATCTCGACAGTTATGTCTCGGCAGTGCAGGAGATCTCCAACTGGATCATCAATCTTGAGCCGGATACCATCATCGGCACCAGTGTTTTTACAGCCAGGGAGATGGGCCAGAAAACAGATATCGATGAAGGGAAATTAAACACCCTGATCGATTCCGGCAAGACGCTCGAAGCCTCATCATCCGATGAAAAAGACGCCGTGTCGATGTGCCCAGTTTCGGAAAACTCGGCTACGCCTGGGCGCAACGGAACGGAGGAAGCGAATGCAACGACAGGCTCACGGGCCTTCCCGGACCAGACCTCTTCGTACTGTCACCCGGAAACGATGTGATAACGGATTTCCGTATCGGCGAGGATTCCATCAGCGTTGCGGGAACTCCTGACCTGCGCTTCAGACAGACAGGAGAGGGACTGTTGATCAGTGCCGGAGACGATATCCACACCTTGCTTCTGAATGTGCAAAGGGATGTGTTTCTGGCGCATGAACCGGCCCATCTGCATATCATTCCAGCCCAGGACAACAACCTGATCTGATCTTTACTGTTCTGCTGAAGGCACAGATCAGATCATTCGCTGCAGTCCCGAGTTGATGATTCAGGGCCCGAAGCACACGTCGTTCTGATGTCGTCGTCTACCTGAATGGTCTGCCGGTCGTGTTTTTGGAACTGAAGAACCACGCCGATGAGAAGGTAGACATCTGGGCAGCGTTAACCAACTTCAGACCTACAAGGACAACATCCCAGACCTTTTCACCTCCAACGTGCTGATGGTGATCAGTGATGGCACCTATGTCCGTGTCGGGTCGTTGTCTGCTTTAAGAGAGCGCTTCCAGGAGCTTTCTCTCACTGGTGTCATCAGCAGTGTTCCCGCGCATGAACAGGCGGCTGTGGATCAAGCCGGCTAGCACACCGGCTAGCACGACGGTTATGCACAGCAGAGCAGGAGCCATGGGGAAAGAGGCGCTTCGTGCAATGAGGATGCATGCGTTTGTCTTACCCTCCCCCAGATCGGGGAGGGTTGGTGAATATTCAGTGAGAAAGAGGCGATATCAGCTACAGCTTCCCCAGGCCCCTCGGAGGTTCCAACTGGGCTAGGACTTTGCATCACTCCTTGCAATAGAGGTTAGCTATAAACCTTTGCAATCAATGGGCCTGCCTGATCATCCGTGAAGACGGGAGTCACGTCCCAGTCAAGGAACTCAGCCCACTCAGCTGCATGCTCATAGCAGACTCCAGCGTCGTTGGTTTCGACAATGATCCAGCCTTGTACAGAGCCTGGTGCGTGAAAGCGCTGCCAAGACTTGCACTCAGGCATCGGGGCACCTGTCGCAAGGAACTGACGAGCTGCTTTCTCGTGATAGCCAGTTTTAAAGCTCCAATGCATCAGAAAGGTCATGTCAAACAAAAAAAGCATCAGCTTTCTAGTCGATTTACATCAAAGGCGATGTCACCCAAGTAACAGTTTCAAGAAACGACTACTTACCCATGGCTCTCCTTAGTTTTGCTGCTTCATCCATACCTTCCATGATCGTGAAGGTTGCATTCTCTGTGGCTGCGTAACGGATTTTGCTTAGCTCTTGATACTCAGCTGATTCATAAGCATCGACTGCTGCTCTCATCGAAGGGAACTCACAAATAACTGCCAAGTTCGCTCCTTCTGTCTTCTCTTTCCCTTGAGGTTCTGTGTCTTTAGCAAAAACCACTCCACCAACTTCTTTGAGCCAAGGTCCAACCTTCTCAACGTACTCAGCAAATAAAGCTGGATTGGTGACTGTTGAAGTGCTGATCCAATAACCCTTAGCGCCTTTCTTGTCCATGCATAGCTTCTAGAAACCCCTAGAGCATCGCACTTTATTCGTGTATTGGGTTTGTTACCAATTTTGTGGTGGGTCCCCATAGGGAAGCGGTTTCAACAGATAAGAGCTGGGGTCGAGGCCGGAGTGACAATTGCTAAGTCGGCGCCTGAGGCCCACCAACAGCCACTGGAGAGCGGAGGCCCCTCGATTGTCAGCTTCGGGAGGCATTCTGTCTTTATCGAGCTTCGTCGTCTTCCGGAGGTATTGGCGGAGGAATTGTGCCTGAGCCTTCTAACGCGTCTCCGACCAGAGCAATCTCTTGAGGAGTACTCGGCAGGTGGAAAACACCAGAAAGCAGATCACACGCATGATCACGCAAAGTGTCGTCTCCAGTCTCTTCGCTAAATCGAACAGTGTCTTTGATCAGTTGGATCAACTCAGCGTCAACCTCATCGGCCGCTTGCCAGCGTTCGAACAGCTCAGCGAAGTAGGTCTCATTCACCGTCTTCAGCTTCAGACATTTCGAAGGTGATCCCTGCTGCCTTCATCTCCATCTCCAGCTTGAGCAGGGCTTTTTTATCAGAGCGCTTCCCAGTGGGGTGTTCAAAGGGTATCTGCGCTTTATAGATGTTCTCTTCCGTAGTTTTCGAGACCGCCAGATAGAAAAGATCAAAGGCCGCCAGATGATGGGCGAGCCCGCCTTGCTGAAAACCAGATCGATGGATCCCGATGTGGATGACACAAGGGAGTGATGGCAAAGACTGCATAAAGTGGGCTGGAGGGCCACGTGAGCCCAGTGGTGAGAGTCGTTTCACCCCCTCTGCCCCTAGACCAGTGGTGGAAAGTCAGGGCTTTGGTTTTTGTGCGAGAAGTTCTTTCAAAATCTCCTTTTGCCTAGCAGCTGCGAGTCTGTAGCCCCTTTCGAGATCTGTTGCTGTGGGTTCCTCCTTGGGAGCATCTTTTTTGTTTCGACGACCGAATATCCCAGTTATGGACTTACTGAGCATTTAGGAGCTGGAAGGCTTGCTCAGCTGATGGTCTCATATGGTCAGCGATGGCAAGAACAGGCGTAAGCGTGCGCAGCGTGAGAAGAAATAGCTCGAGAACCTTATTGCTGAATATCAAGACAACGGTGAGCTATAGGAGCCAAGCGCGAGGCAGTATTTTTCATCGATTCGATCATAGGTGAACAACACGCAAACTAAATCTCGCCCTAAGCGAAGGCCTCTGGACGATGCCTAAGGATGCGTTGGATTGATCGATGGATTTTTAGTCACGAAAACCGTACCTGTGACGTTTAAGACGGGATGTCTATCGCCGACCGGCCCTGGTTCTCACTACCTTTTTGGTTCGCTCGCACCATCCAGCTGCATCAAATTGTAGGGGTCTTGAGGAGATCAATCATGTATTCCCTATTCGATTAAAACGACATCCGATACCTGGCACAATTGAGATCATTCGATGCCTGGCTTTGGTCGCTTTAGAGCTAGCCAATATACTCCAGACACTTGAGATGAAGCAAAACCAAGCCTTTCAATTCTTATCTCTACTGATACATCTATTTCTTCAAAGTAACCACCAAAGACTTCGATCTATATCAGCATCCCGGATACCATCGACTTGTCTATATCTCAATGCAGGCTGATGACAATACTCAGGTATCTCATTTAACCGAACGACCAAATCACATTGATTTACTTGAGAAAAGTAAATCGAGGTTAATCAATAGACAATTGGAAAAGCAATCAATCCGCTCAATAGTTCTGAATGCATTGGTAAGTGGTCTTGAGCATTGACGAAGGCAATGTAAAAGCATACTTAAGAGCTTCTCCTGCTCGACGACAACCTTTTAATGTAACCATCGGGATTGACTGAACCGCCAGCGATTCGGATTCAGCCAATGGAGTTTTAAAGCTATTTATTAGGGCGAGTCTTTTATCGTAGCTAATGCTATCAATCTCCTTAGCATTTACGCCCATTGATGCAAGAATTTGCTCCTGGTCAATCACTACCTCCTGCTGCTGTTCACTAACCACACTTGATTCAAGCTGATTATCTTCCACTTCGTAGGAAGTCATAACTATAACCATAGTGTATTCCTCACCAGCCTCTTGAGCTTCTGCAGATGCTGTTATCAACAAGGGGGCGCAGATTGCTGTTGCTGCTGCAATCGTGAGCAAAGGTTTAAAGTGCATTCTTGTATAGAGGTGCTTAAGAGAACGTTACACTTTGATTTGCTATCCTGCAGCATAGCCACATTGTTGTAAATATTTTGTAGCATCTTACGCAATACCGGCTCGTATTGATAACGCCTTAAGAATGTAAATCGTCGATGTCAATATCAATAGTATTCAAGCAGAAGTATCCAGGCTTGATTAGCCAGCCTGGCACAATCTTATAAAAACTTGAAAAATACTGGCGATTCGTTGACTAACAGAATCAATCAAATATCGCTATGTAAGAGTTTACGATGCAAATAGGATAAAAGGCTATTCTTGCTATAAAGCATGCCAGTCACCACGAACACAATAAACATAAATTTCATTGCTACTTCAGACACCAAGTACACTCAGACAAAAACGATGGAACGAGAGAGAGTAGTTAGAACCTTGGCAAGGGGCCAGCAAATGCAGCTCTTACAATCTTCATCAAGACCGCTAACACTGCCTAATCAGCCATCCGATACATAACACCTACTTGCAAATTAAATACTCAGGCTGGAGTGCATTTGATCGAAGCCTGCTCTTCCAAATATTAGACGAAACTGAAAAACTGGCCATCGACTTCTCATCTCTAATCAATATCCCTATCTCCTCAAGGAATCTCAGAACTTGAACTGAAGATCACCATCTGTCATTCCATTTATTTTTCTAAATCTCACCGCAACTCCATATCAATCTTCTGGCATTCGATTGAGGCAAATCTCCCAAGCCCATGGTAATTGATATTATTTATTTGCATCCGATTTGGTTGTAAAATAGAATTGATTGACCACAAGTATTCTGTTGAGCTATAGACCTTGGCTTTAGATAAAGCTACGGAAGGTAAGGTTGATTCTTGGTTGAAGCACTCTCTTTCGTCTCGGTAACGCATGTAGCCATTCTTTTTGACATTGAGGGTGCATAATCAACAGATCGCCGCCTTGCAAATGAAGCACTTCCCGCAACGGTTGATGGCGATGCTTGAAACAGAAATCCCTTGTTGCTCCCAGTGACAAGGAAGCGATCTGTGTGTTTGGTTCAATCTCAGCTTCATCATCCGCATGCCAACCCATGCGGTCGTTGCCATTGCGATAGAGATTCAGTAAACAACCGTTGAAGTTTTCCTTGCTGGCCGCATTCACTCGCCTGATCAAGGGATAGAGCCAATCAGGCAATCCTTTGCCGCGATGGCTTACACCGCTGTAGTGATAGTTGACCCCCTCAGCTGCCAAGAAGGCCGTCAGTCGTGGGACAACATGATCACGTCCGTAGACTCGAACAACCGGTTGCTCCCAAGCCACACCGTCTTGTAGTCGATGCAGCCAGGATCGAGCATCAGCGCAGTTCAACCAATTGGCCATCCAAGTCCAAGGTCGAGCTTCTGCCCAACTGTGTATTTGTGATGGCTGTGCCATTGAGCTCCTAGCCAACATCATTGAACAGAACCATGTTGGCTTTATAGATGGCGGAGAGTAGTCACAGATGCCAGTGTTGAGTCATAGCTGAAACACTCCGCGGGTGACCACGACCAAGCAAAACCAACCCGCTTTGATTCAGGCATTAATGAAGCCAGAGGCTTATCCACATCCGGTGAAGGTTGTGGAGCTTGTCGAGACCCACATTTCCTGGGTGCTTCTGACCGGTTCCTATGTCTACAAAGTCAAAAAAGCTGTGCATTTTGACTTTGTAGACGCCACCACGCTGAAACAACGCCTTCATTTTTGCCAAGAGGAGCTGCGCCTAAATCGTCGCTTGGCTCCAGACCTTTATCTAGGTGTGACCAGGATTCTCGAATCAGTTGATGGCGCCAAAGTTCTCGATGAAAACTTTGAATTGAATGATCCATCCACAAAGGGTGTGGTTGATGTTGCGGTGAAGATGCGTCAGTTCCCTGCCTCTCGTCTTCTCAGTGTTTATCTGAGTGATGGGGTTTTGAAGACTGAATCCCTAAAAAGACTTGCTTTCGAACTTGCAGAGTTTCATCTCAGTGTCAAAACGGCCGTTGCAGTTGGTGATTTTGGTGGATTTGATGCGGTAATCAATCCTGTTCATGCCAATTTGCGTGTGTTGGATCAATTGACACTTCCTGAGCCATTAGAGCTTTGGCTTGAGCAGCATCGAGCTTGGATTAAGACGATTCAGCCAGAACTGGCTTTTCGTTTCAAACAACGTCTCAACGCAGGAGTCATACGTGAATGCCATGGCGATCTTCATGTAGGCAATATACACTTAAACAACGATGAACGTTTAGAAGTCTTTGATGCCATTGATTTTAATCCAAGTCTTCGTTGGATCGATCCGATTAGTGAAATGGCATTTCTAGTGATGGATTTTGAGGTACACGATCATCAGGGTGATGCCATGGTGATACTCAACGAATGGCTTGAGCACACCGGCGATTACAAGGCTCTTGATCTTTGGCCTTGGTATTCGGCTTACCGAGCGCTTGTGCGCGCCAAAGTGAGTGGCCTGCAATGGCAGCAACTCTGCTCCCAGAGTCAGCATCACTCTGTTGATCAGCAACATCTTCAACGGCTGCTTAAGGATCTCAACCTCTACATTCAGCGGGCAAGAGAGGTCCAGCAAACAAAATCAGCCGGTATTGTGCTGATGCATGGACTCAGCGGTAGTGGTAAATCCTTTTTGAGTGAGCAGCTCTATCAGCAGTTGCCAGCAGTACGATTGCGTTCAGATGTTGAACGTCAGCGTGCTTTCGGTCGCCGACCGCTGCACAAGCTGCTTGGCTTTGAGAAAGGAACGATGACAAGTGGTGGCATTGCACCACTTTTTCAAGGAGACCCTTATCGACCTGAGGTCACCCAGTGGTTGTTTGATCAATGCCTACCGGCATTGACTCAAAGTTGCTTGAGTAGTGGTTACACCACAATTGTCGATGCCACCTTCTTACGCGAACGAGAACGACAGCGAATGTTTGTATTGGCGCGTCAACAAGGATGCCCGATTGCCATCGTGGCCTGTGAATGTAGTGATTTCACAGCTCAGCAGCGTATCGCTACAAGGATGGGGATTGGAACTGACCCCTCTGAGGCAGATTTAAGCGTGCGTGAACTGCAGAAAGCGTGGATTGAACCTCTAACAACTTATGAGCAAGACTTGACGGTTAGGGTTACGGAAAAAACTCCGATCAGCATTGGCCTAGAACGGCTACGTGTTTTGCTGAATCCTTAGTGCATCCGATACACTTGGCTTTTGCAATAGAGTATGACTTTGGTTCTCTTGTGGGGAGAAAGGGTGAAGATTCTTTGGCCATAGATTTCTGCTTTTGTATTGCTCTACGATCAAGACAGGAAATCTAACTAAAATATGATTTACTGAGCTTACCTTTTGGCTCATTGACCATTATGATTCAGCAATCTTCTTAGGCTCTAAGTTTCATAATCGACAAAATCCTTTTCGCTGTTCTGTCGATCTTCCCTGTTGTTCTGTTTTTGTAAAATTGATGGCTTAAGGTATTTCGCATACCGTTCATAATAACGATATTCTGTTTCGTGTATGTTTGCTCTTGGTATTCACATTTAGAAACATCTATGACTGTGCTTTTCTTGCCTTAATTAACTCTTAGAAGCTTCTGAGAATCATCTGAATCATTGAAAAACCCTTCACTTGTAGGGTTTTCTTGCGCTGTATTCAAGACAAGAATTCTTGGGTTAGCGTATTTACTGCAATGGCATTTGAACTTGGTGGGCAAACCTATGCGGTTAACGCCTCAGGGGCAGACATCACGGGCTTCGATCCATCTCGCGATCGTCTTGATTTTGGCGATATTTCTGTACACGGACTAATCCTTGGCAAGCTTGTCGATGACACGGCGGTGCTTGTTAATCCTTGGCAGGATAGTGATTATCAAAGGATTCTTGATCACAACGGCAATGGAATTAGCTGGAACCAGTTAACGCTTGAAAATTTCGCCCCGGTTGGAAATGAACACTTGCGGGAGGACATCGGCGGTGTGATGTCCTGGGAGTTGGGTATCGGTCCGCGCGAGGCGGACACGGTCTACATACGTTCCCATGAATATGGCGTCCATGAGCGGGTCGAGAACTTTGATCCCCAGACCCAGAAGCTGAACTTTCTCTATCTAGGCACACGTGAGCGCTTGTCATTGACCGACACCGACGAGGGCCTACTGATTTCAGTGGACCCCTCATCACAGAGCTTGCTGTTGGTAGGAGTGAAGCGTACTGATTTGTATGCAGGCAACCTGGAGTTCCATTTTGACCAGGTAATGGAAGACAACCTTGAGGAACCCTTTGGGGTTGCTGAGGATGCCGTCAGCCTGGTGAGTCGGGAGTTATTGCTGACACCGCAGTCAATTGGAGGTGCAACGACCGATGGCTACCAGGTGCGTTCTGGCCAGTTGGTTCAGGCGGCTGAAACGCTAACCATCAACGAGGTTGACCTCAGCATGCATCACGGCACGGATCACAGCGATATGGATCACAGCGCCATTGAGTCTGATATGCCTACTGGTAATGGCGCGTTGGTCAGTAATGGTCCGCTGTCGCTTGAGGTGAGTGGTTCCTTGTATTGGGGAGGCATGAGTGGAAAGCTAACGCTCACAAATTCCGGCAATACAGATCTAGATGGCTGGTCGGTGTCCTTCGTGACTCCGCATACAAACTTCCAGAGCTGGGCTGGAGATGCTCAGATTGAGTCGTTGGCGGATGGTACCAACAGGATCACATTGACACCTGCATCCTGGAACCAGAGCATCGCAATTGGCCAGAGTATCGAGGTGAGTTTCAACGCTCAGAGCGTGGGTCTGCCAAATAGTGGCAGTTTGAACAGCGAACTGTTCTTTGCTGACGGTCAGACACAGATGCCATCAGGCGGCATCACTGTTGAGGCGGATCCTATGCAGCCTCAGGAGGCTGAGACGTCTAGTACCGCGACGACCACTGATTTTGAGCCTGAGACGGGGACCAACGGAGATCACAACCAAAACGATATGGATCACAGCGCCATTGAGTCTGATATGCCTACTGGTGATGGCGCGTTGGTCAGTAATGGTCCGCTGTCGCTTGAGGTGAGTGGTTCCTTGTATTGGGGAGGCATGAGTGGAAAGCTAACGCTCACAAATTCCGGCAATACAGATCTAGATGGCTGGTCGGTGTCCTTCGTGACTCCGCATACAAACTTCCAGAGCTGGGCTGGAGATGCTCAGATTGAGTCGTTGGCGGATGGTACCAACAGGATCACATTGACACCTGCATCCTGGAACCAGAGCATCGCAATTGGCCAGAGTATCGAGGTGAGTTTCAACGCTCAGAGCGTGGGTCTGCCAAATAGTGGCAGTTTGAACAGCGAACTGTTCTTTGCTGACGGTCAGACACAGATGCCATCAGGCGGCATCACTGTTGAGGCGGATCCTATGCAGCCTCAGGAGGCTGAGACGTCTAGTACCGCGACGACCACTGATTTTGAGCCTCAGACGGGGATCAACGACGACGCGCATCCGTTGGAGATGTCTTCTACGGCCATCGCAGATGGGTCTAAGCGGATCGTGGGCTATTTCGAAGAGTGGGGTATCTACTCCCGCGACTTTTTGGTGCAAGACATCAATGTCGAAGACTTGACCCACATCAACTACTCCTTTTTCGATGTTAAGGCCAATGGAGATGTCAACCTTTTTGATTCTTGGGCTGCCACCGACAAGCGTTACAGCGCCGAGGAGCAAGTTAGCCGTACCTTTAGTGCCGACGAGTGGGCCGCCCTGGACGATTCACGTCGCTCCAGCTATACGTCTGGTTCTGAATTTACGACTCGCACCAATGGGAATGGAAGCGTGAGCGTGAGTGGTGTACCAGTGGGCTGGGACGTTAACGGTGAGCTTGCAGGCAACCTGCGTCAGTTTGCCCTTTTGAAGCAACTGAATCCCGACATCAATCTTGGCCTTGCCCTTGGTGGTTGGACCTTGTCCGACGAGTTCAGCCTTGCCTTTGATGATGTGGCCGGCCGTGAGCGGTTTACTGACAACGTCATTTCAACACTCGAGACTTACGACTTTTTCAATACCGTTGATTTCGACTGGGAGTATCCAGGAGGAGGTGGTCTTAGCGGTAATGCTTCCAGTGATCAGGACGGCGCCAACTTCGCGGCGACGCTGAAGGTTTTGCGTCAGAAGATGGATCTCCTCGAGACTCGTACCGGCGAGGACTACGAGATCTCAATTGCTACCGCGGGAGGTCAAGAGAAGCTGGCTAATCTCAATCTGCCAGCAATTGATGCTTACGTCGATTTTTATAATGTGATGACCTATGACTTCCATGGCGGCTGGGAGTCTGTTACAGGACACCAGGCTGCGATGACGGCTGATGCTGGTGGTTATGACGTCGTGACTGCCATTCAGCAGTTCAGAAATGCTGGAATAGCTCCCGAGAAGGTGGTATTGGGAGCACCGACTTACACGAGGGCATGGGGTGGCGTCGACAGTGGTGAAAAGCTGGGTTATGGCGAGCTGGGCTCTGCAAACTCTGCTCCCGGTTCTTATGAGGCTGGCAATTATGACCAGAAGGATCTCGTTACTGGCATCAATAATGGCTCCTATGACCTTGCCTGGGACGACGATGCCAAGGCTGCCTATCTCTACAACGACCAGGAACAGATCTGGAGTTCGATCGAGACACCAAGCACAATTGCAGGTAAAGCTGCTTACGTCGATGCCGCTGAGCTGGGCGGAATGATGTTCTGGGCATTATCCAGCGATAGTTCTGGCGAGCAGAGCTTGATTGGTGCTGCGTCCGATCTTCTTCGTGGCGGGGTCTCTCCTGATCTGGTTATTGCACGGAGTCCTGGTTTCGATGTTGTGTTCGGTGGTGATGGGCAGTTCAACATCAGCGACTTCACCACTCTTGCTTGATTGCCGATTTGATGGGCTCTATCGACAGACCGTCTTTTTACATCTTTAGATAGAGTCAGAAGGGTTTCACGATGGTCTGAAAGATGAACTGCCTTTTAAGCAAGTAAGGCGATGATTTATTGATCACCGCCTTGGAGACATTAATACAATTGTGACTTTCCAAGACCAAGCGGACATTCTTGATGAGGTTGGTACGTCATCAAATTTCTATTTTTTTGTAGCTATTCAGAAGAATGATTAGCAACAGTAAACACTGATGGGGTTCCTTTTGTAGATAATCAGCTAATGTTCTAGCGCTACCTAAGCATAGCAATCGTCGGGGTTGGTTTTGGTTGTATATTTCAATGAGATGCTTATGAAGCTGATGGATTAGACTTTCTGGCAATATGAATTATTTAATTTTTTACTGTAGATGACTTTTAAAGTAATTACTAGAGTCGGATGCGAATGCCGGCATCCACACTCTGTTGTAAATGGTCCCCAGTTTTAGGATTGTCGCTCCATACATCGATAGTATTGCCTCCATTAATCCATACAATGCGGTAACCCAAGTAAAAACTGGTATCCTTGGAAAGCTCATAGGAAATTCCAGCCTTGCCTTGGCCAGCAAAGGTTGTTCCTGAAGCTGATCCTTTGTGAACACCATTCATCACATTGTATTGACTGAAGGCAAATCCTAATCCTCCACCGATATAAGGAGTAAACTTAGAATTTGTTTTAATATCCTTGATTACATTGAGTTGTACTAAATTAGTCGCCACTTGCTCTCCGTCATTCCAAGTTTTTCTTCCTAGTATTTTGAATTTGTTCGTAGCTGTTGGGTAAAGCCCTAAATATTCACCTTCGAGACGCCATGCACCCGGGAAGATATAACCGATAGCAATATTTGGGCCTATTGTTTTTTGATTTGATACGATTCGTCTGATATTCAAGGGGCCGAGTTGTTGGTACTCTCAAGAGACATATTGCTAGTTAAGCCTATAGACAGTCCTAACGAAGTGTAGAAACCGCTGTTTTCAAGATTGCGCTCTCTGCTTGATTCAGTTATATTCTTTTGCTCGTATTGCTCATTGATAGGCTCTGATATGACTGGTCCAGGCATAATCAATGCCGAAAAGATCAGGCAAGTCGCAAATCTTTTTTTGATCATTGGGTGACTGATGGTGAATGGCCTTGTTTTAATACTGCTTTAGCAGACTGTAGCCTTATAGGCAAAGAACTGTTTTCATGTCTGCCATGTTTTTTGATTGCACCAAATGGATTTGGCTTGGTTGTATTTATAAGTCAAGAAAGTGTGCGAGGCCTGAGGAAGATCCCCTATATGTCGTGCTTTTGACGATCCATTGATAGAGACTTCTTGACTCTTTTGGTTATTTTTTTTCTATATGTCGTCACTCTGACAACATTTCAGCCAAGCAAGCTGACTCTTTGATAGCAGAACCATAGCCAGTGCTGAAATAGTAGATTTCGATGTGATCGCCATAGAGTTAAAGGGTTGTCTGGATTAAAGTTTTCAGGAGGCTGAACATCACCTCGCGCTTGATCACGTTCCATCTCTGTTAACAGGCGCCCCGCGTTGTACTCCGGATGGCCAAGATGCACCAGTTGGCGTTGATCGGTGGTTTCAAAGATCGTGTAGCCAACCTTCTCACCATGGGCCAGTAAACGTAGACGTCCCTGTCGTTGTGCAGCTTCCATTGCGCCATCAGGTAACTCCGCATGGCGACTCTGCGGACACACAAATCGATCGTCTTGAGTGCCCATCAGGG
Organism: Prochlorococcus sp. MIT 1303; assembly: GCF_001631965.1. Taxonomy (NCBI): domain Bacteria; kingdom Bacillati; phylum Cyanobacteriota; class Cyanophyceae; order Synechococcales; family Prochlorococcaceae; genus Prochlorococcus; species Prochlorococcus sp. MIT 1303. The sequence goes on along the minus strand of NZ_LVHK01000042.1, from coordinate 162,460 downwards.
CATGGCCGGGGACCAAGCTGCGCATTGGGAACACCCCGAATAACTTTTTGCTAAATGACTTTTTATCGACACCTTCGAGATAGGCCATGGCAAAACCAGCCCAGCACAAGCCAAGCGTGCTTGCACAGTTCTGCCGTGCCTCTTCGATGATTTTCACTAGCTCTGGCCAGTAGTTCACCTCCTCAAATGGAAGATGCTCAACTGGTGCTCCAGTGATGATCAAACCATCAAGAGGACTAGGCTCCATCGCTTCCTCCCAGCTCACATAGAGATTATCGAGATGAGCAAGGTCCCATGTTTTATAGCTATGGCTACGAAGCCTTATCCAAATTGGTTCGATCTGTAGTGGGGAAAGCCCTAGGGGATGCAGCAGATTGAATTCATACTGCTTGCCCAGGGGCATGATGTTGAGGATTCCGATTCTTAATGGCCGGATGTCCTGACGTTCTGCAAGTTCCGGCTCTATCCATGAGATCCGGTTCTTCTCCACCGCGGCGATCTTGTGATAACTGCGTGGCAGGATCAGCGCCATCGATGCCTCCAGTCTCAGCTGATGACCGCTAGGGCCTGTTCAAAATCAGCCTTGATGTCTTCGATGTGTTCAAGGCCAACAGATACCCTAACCATTGTGGGAGTGACTCCTGCAGATTCCTGCTCTTGAGCAGAAAGTTGTTGATGCGTGGTCGATGCAGGATGAATCACCAAGGTCTTGGCATCACCAACATTGGCGAGATGGCTAGCTAATTCAAGACCATTGATGAAGCTCACGGCATCATCAAAGCCTCCTTTAAGGGAGAACATCAGCATGCATCCCATGCCTCGATTCGTTAGGTATGTTTTGGCTTGTGCGTGGTATGGGTCATTTTTCAGGCCGGGATAGCTGACACTGGCAACCTTGGGATGATCCTGAAGCCATGTAGCAAGAGCCATGGCATTGGATGCATGGCGCTCCACTCGCAAACTCAGTGTTTCGAGCCCTTGCAAAAGTAGGAATGAATTGAATGGACTAAGAGCTGCTCCCCAGTCGCGCAGTCCCTCAACTCGAGCTCGCAGTGCAAAGGCCACATTGCGATTGCTTGGAACGCCGAGCATGGAGCAGATGTCGCTGCCGAACCCGAAAGCATCCCAGTGCACCAGACCGTGATATGCCGCGCTTGGCTCACTCATTAGTGGGAACTTGCCATTGCCCCAGTTAAAGGTGCCAGCATCCACAAGCACTCCACCAAGGCTGGTGCCATGGCCTCCAATCCATTTGGTCGCACTTTCCACCACCACATCAGCGCCATGCTCTATGGGCCGAAGCAAAGCACCAGCTGCTCCAAGGGTGTTGTCAACAATTAAAGGGATTCCCATGTCTTTTGCTAAGCCTGAAAGGCCTTTAAAGTCAGGGATATTGAAGCGAGGGTTCCCCATCGACTCCACATAAATTGCTTTTGTGTTGGCATCGATTTGTGTGGCAAAGCTATCAACATCATCACCATCTGCAAACTTCACATCAATGCCAAGGCGGGGAAACTGCACCTTGAATTGATTGTAGGTTCCTCCATACAAGAAGGATGTTGAGACAAGATTGTCACCAGCCTGCATGCAGTTTGTAATTGCCAGGAACTGGGCGGATTGTCCTGAAGCTGTCGCTACAGCAGCAATCCCTCCCTCAAGAGCCGCAACACGCTTTTCAAACACATCCGTCGTGGGGTTCATTAGACGGGTGTAAATGTTGCCGAATTCTTTAAGACCAAACAGGTTGGCACCATGTTCAGCGTCATTAAAGACATACGAACTGGTTTGATAAATGGGTACAGCCCGTGAGTTCGTGACAGGATCAGCTACCTGGCCGGCATGAAGCTGGAGGGTTTCGAAGCGATGTGAAGTCAACTACACGTAAACAGGAAGGTCCCTTCTTTCTAGCAACTTAGTTTCAGGCGCGGTTCCAGTCGTCAGGTAGATCAGCTTTATCTGTCTTGGCTAAGGATGGAAGTGTTTCGCGAATCAAGGGCACCAATTCGGCCCTCACTTCCTGGCGGAAGCCTTCGACCACAGAGGCATTGAGTATGGGATAGCTCTGATCGGCTGCAGTGTCTTCTTCTCTTAATTGGCGCCATTTTGTCGGCTCTTGAGCTTTGAGAGCGTTGAGGGGGGCCTGAAAATCAAAACTCACCACAAGGCCCTGCTCATCAGCCAGCTTTGATGCACGGTTAGCAATCGATTCACGTACAGCATCGAACTTCTTGGCCTTCAGGGTGTCTGGTAGGCCGAGAACAGGTTCGTAATAGTCGAGAGCTCGCAATTCTTCTTCCAGCAGGATCGGCCATGCGCCACGAGCGTTCTCTTCAAGTGCGAGAGTTAACTCTGCTTCATTCATGGCCTGGAGATAGAAGCGGAGCCTGCGGTAATAAGACTTGTCCTCAGTGGCTTTTTTGGCTGCAGCCTTGCCAGTAACGATTGCTGGCAGAGCAGCTTCAGCCTTTCTTAGGAACTGGCGGTCCTCTCGCTCCAAGTTCATTGCACCCCAACGCTGCCGGTAGTCCCATAGCTCCGCATAGCGGGCTACGTCCTCGCTGGACCAGCCAAGTTCTTTGAGCTCATCAGCTCGGTGAGTGGATTCCTTGGCCACGCGAGGGTTTCATGTAATGGACGGCAGCGTAAGCGGCGGCGGGCTGATCAGTGCCATCGAGCCTTTGTTGGTTAGTTCCGGTAGCGTCATCTTTGCCTTTGAGTTGGTTGTCATGAGGAAACGCCACCTCGCTCTAATGCTTTTCAGCGCTGGGGTTTTAAGCCTCATGGGTAGCTTGGCTTTGAAGTCACTCAGTACCACGAATGTTTTTGTGGCGGAACGTCAATCCGCATCAAAAAGTCCGATTCTGCCAAGCGATGCCGATCGGCCACGTATGGCTGATGGACGTCATTACCCCATCGTTCCAGATGATCCGATCAAGCTTGCGGATCTTCTTCAAGAGGTAGAAGAAGCGCTGCTTCAACCATCAACACCTGAAGAAGATCTCCCAAGCCTTGGCCATCAACAACAGCTCATCTACCGGGTGTTGTCTAAGGATCTACCCACTTCTAATAAGGTGCTGGCTCACTTGCCGAGCCGTTGGCGTCATGTGGCTGAACGGCATTTAGCCGCAAGGCGTGAGTTTCTTGCGATGCACAGGAGATCCTTTAGACCTCGCTTAATGCCGGCCTGGAGAATCATTCCGCCCGAGCCTGCAGAGAAGTTATTGAGCTATTACCGCAAAGCAGAAAGTTCAACTGGTATCGACTGGGAAGTTTTGGCGGCAGTGAACCTTGTTGAGACAGGAATGGGCCGCATCGATGGTGTCTCTGTAGCTAATGCTCAAGGACCGATGCAGTTTTTGCCAACAACTTGGCAAGAGAATGGTATTGGAGAAGGGGACATCCGTGACCCCCATGACGCGATTCAGGCAGCCGCGCGCTATCTAGTACGCCGCGGCGGGCTGCAAGATATCCGTAAAGGGTTGTGGGGATATAACAATAGCGACCATTACGGAAGGGCCGTGCTCGAATACACAGCCTTATTGAAGGAAGATCCGCGCGCATTCACTGGCCTTTATCATTGGGAAATTCACTTTGACATTGATGCTGGGGATTTATGGCTGCCTGTTGGTTATAATCAAAACAAGCCAATTCCTGTGTCTACCTATTTAAGGAAGTTTCCAGCAAGTAGCCCAAGATAACCACTTTGATCAATTCATAATTGTCAGGAGGATGATCAATGGCTAACATAGTATGAATTAGGCCATGAATACTCAATAGCTTTTAATCCCCGCACATGGAGTATCGCTATAACCTCTAGCGATCTAAAGTTATTTGGTTTGACAACTTGTTGACGATGAGATGTCTTTTGTAGGTGGTTCTTGAATTCTGTGATCAATCAATTTAGGGAACTTGCTCTTTGCAGTAAATGTTATTTGGTTGATCTGGAACTAGTAGATTGTGGTTAATATCTCTCCTTCAAGAAAGATTGACTATAAAGTTTAAGCTATAGCCTTGCGGCCCTTTTCTGTGATTTTTTTGACCCTAATATTAAAACACTAAAGACAACCAGTGCCGCGATGATGTTGTAGACGATCAAGAAGATAGGAAAGGTTAGCTCTAGGCTATTGGTGCAGAGAAGTATCGCTATAATCAGTAGTTGGAATCCCAGTCCAAAGATTGAGATTAAGCTCATAATCCAGTTTGGGATTGGGCGAGATCTTGAGTTGGTTATTTGATTGCCCTTGAACATTGTGTCGATAATCCAGTCTTGCCAACCGTAAAAAATTAGATATAGCTTATGAAGCATAAATAACACTCTTGGGTTCTCTTGAGGGTAAGGAATTGGAGATGTTACTTCGGATATACGGCTTGTTTTATCCCCGGATGCCTGATGCCTTTTAATCACATAAAAATAATTAAATATTGTCCCTTGCAGTTGAAATGAGATCCAGGTAAGCGCAATTTTCCAAACAGGTATCATCAGCGGGATGCCAATCGCAAACAACACAAGCCCGTTCAGAATTAAATCATTTATTGAGTCCAAGTATCTACCAGTATGTGATGGTCGATTTCTTGCGCGAGCCATTTCACCATCTGCCGCATCAAGCAAGCTTTTTAATATCAGCAGTGAGCCTGCAAGTGTAAGTGCATAACGATTAAAAATTAGCAGTACACTAACTAGGCCTACTGCGGTAAATAGCCATGTTAATGTGATAGCGCCTATCGATGTAGGCAGCAGTCGTTTTACCAGCCATATTGCCCCTGGACGTGCATAATCTGACAGGTCCCAAAACTTATGTTCAGGGGGGAGTTTTGGCATTACAGTAGTGTTATTGTTGGCTTAGCAGAAATCGCAATAGTTTTACGATCAAGACTTGTCAATCTTTGATTGTGGATTTGAGATACATGCTGCATGTTGTCGCTTCTGCTTTTTGATAATTCAGGGCCTATATATACACTTAATTAGGTCCTCTTGAACAAAGCTTAGCATTGTGATACTGAGGCAGGTGGTAGCTCAGTAGGTAGTCCTATCAGCTCGGCGCTCACTTCCCACAGCGACTTGGCCAGATTGTTGTCCTGTGCTTCCTTGCTTACATTTGCTTCTTCAAAACGGTGCTGCCCTGGACCGTCAAGCCGATTGCTTCGATAGCTAAATGGAGATGTGTTTAACGATTGATCTGTCGCAAGTCTCGACAGTAGAGACCCCGCATTTTCTGCTGATTCGCTAATGCGCAACAGATCTCGCACCACTAGTGAAAAGACCCGCTGACCCCATTCGTTGTAGCGCCGACTGTAGCGAAAGAAGCCTCCTGAGCTGCGAGGTATCACTAGCCCTGGTGCCCAGGCCAGCACTGGTATCTGTATGGAACGCAAACTCAGTCGTCTTGCCAATTCCCGAGCGAACAGTACGTTGCAAAGCTTGCTGTCTTTGTAGGCCTTGTCTGCATTAAAGCTTGAACTGCCATCAATCATCTCAAAGCCGGCTCCGGTTTTGAGACCCGTCAAATCACCTAAGCCAGCAGGCTTGCCAAAGCGTCCGCCAGGAGAATTGGAGTCATGCACCTCGGAAGCTGTTACCACTACACGTGGGCTCATCCCTGCATCTAACAGCGGTAATAGGCGGATGCTCAAGGCCTGATGACCAAGATGATTCACCGCGATGGTGAGTTCGTAGTCCTGAGATGAGAGCTGCGCTTTTGCTGCACCAGTGTATTGAAGGCCAGCATTGAGGATCAAGGTATCGATTGGCTGGCCGATGCTCAATAGCTCATCAGCACACTGTTTGATGCTTTCCAAATCAGCTAAGTCCATGACTGGAGCTGAAACTGGGCTTCTCTCTTGCTGATGTTGAACTGTCTCCTCTGAGAGTTTTTTAAGCGTTGCCGTAGCTGTAGACCGATCTCGACAAGGCAGAATTAGCTGATGTCCAGCACGATGCATTCGAACTGCTGCTTGATAGCCGATTCCAGAACTTGCTCCTGTGAGCAGGATTCGGCGGCTTTGGACTGTTGACGAGGGGGCTTTGGTCATGGTTTGCACCCTATGCAGAAGATGGTGCTTGTTGCCTTGCTCTAGGGGATGGCCTTCAAGGCTGCTACGAGCTGAATTGAATGCGTTGCACCATCCTTTGCGTTCAGACCAACCACAATTCCTTTTTTAGGCAAGAATAAGGCTGGGTAGGAGTTCTTTCCGCCTAGAAGCTAACGACTGTTTTTTGTCTAGTGCTCAGCTCTGCACCAAAGCCGACAACCAAAGTTACGACAGCAACCAGCAGTCCACCCCCATTTAATAATTGCCTCATCTTTGTCATGTCAGCAAGCGGCAAGGATGGCTGCAAGTTGAATGAAAACGATGTTATTAAACATGGTGATCAGAGTCGTTGGTATTTATTTTGTAGAGAAGCGAACCTTTTCTGTCTATCTCACGACCAGCTCTTCTGCAGTTCCTTGATCATCCGCCATATCAGTTCACGCGTATTGGGATGGATTCGTTCCATATCGATGGATGTGCAAGCGCTGAGATTAGCCATTCGTAGACATTGATGAACTAAGGCTGCTTCTCGCATTAAAAGCTGTTTTTTACTGATGTTGCGTGCTGTAATCATGATGGCTACAGTGATGATGATCAAGAAACCGACGGCTGCTTGATTCTTTCGGAATCTATTAGACATGAAACTTCAATGTTTCAATGAAGTTCTGCGAATGCTAAATCTGACTGATCTAGAGCATTGGCATAGTTTTGCTTTTGAGCTGCTGCATTGTCCCCAGGAGGAGTGCACGATTTAGGGTTGAATGAAACTACGGCGGTCATGAAAGTCTGGACCTTGGCCTGTGTGGCGAATGGCCCAATAGCTATAACTTGCATCGGCATGTTTCATTACCGCAGTGAGAGAGAACTCTGGGCAGGAAATACCTGGAAACCAGGGCTGTAAATTGAGAAGCACATCACAGCGAAAATCTTTTGGTCCACCATGGATGCTGATGGTTGGGAGGAGTACGCCGAGCTCTGGTTTGAGTCCGTTGCGGTAGTTCTCAAGGGAGTAAAGATTCCAATTACCACTAGGGGCAACATTGAGTTCCCAGTATTTCTCTTGCCCAGGATGAGCGAGGAATGCCTCGAAGCACGTGTTCGACCAAAGCTCATCACATCGCTGTGGTGAAACTGCAGTGGCTGGCATTTGAAGATCGTTGAGCCCAGCTTCTCCTCGACTTCGAAGCCCATAACTGAGCTCAAGAATCCCTTCTTCATGCCATACAAACTCAGCACTAACTAGTAAGTTTGGTTTCTGCCTTGGTTCATAGGGAACCAGAGTGCACACTTGGCGTGTCATGACAGCATGGCGAGCCATCTTTAGCTTTGGCTCCTCAGGCGCTCTACCAAGCCAACAATAGAGGTCCACTGAGCTTCAATACTTTCCATGAGGCGGAACTGCACCTCCGCGCGATCAAGGTTTTGGTTTGGATGTTTCGTTTTGAAGTAGATGTTGCCATTGAGGTGATCAGTAAGGAAGCGCAAACCAAGTTCAAATGGGATCAATTTGATGCACTCGGGGATGTAGTGATAATCCCTTTCACTCAAGAAGCCTCTTGCTACAGATAGGTATCCATCAAGGATGGCTTCACATAGTGAGAGATCAAATTGAACCTGGCTGATATCGGTAGCTTCCTCTCCTGCTGGATTACAACAGGAACGAAGGCAATCACCAATGTCATAGTGAACCAGGCCAGGCTTGACGGTATCGAGGTCAATCAACCCCACCGCTTGGCTTGTGAGGTTGTCGATCATGACATTGTTGATCTTCGGATCACCATGAATGGGACGTTTCTTTAGTTCACCCCGACAAAGTGCGGCTTCTAGTACATCGACACCAGCGCGACGGCTCTCTATGAAATGCATCGCCGAGCTAAGGCGTGAGTCTCGCTTCAAAGTTGTAACGCTACCACTGCACCCTATGGTTTGGGCGATGTCGAACTGTTGTAAGTAAGCAGGAGTAACGTGAAAATTCTCAAGCGTGTCTGCTAATCCATCGTTGGGGAGATCACTGATGAGGTAATGAAACATGCCAAGTGCATATCCGATTTCTTTAGCGTGTTCATAGTCGCGGAGTACCTCAACAGTTGTAGCGGAGTTGATGTAGGTGATGGAACGCCAGAACTGTCCATCTTGTTCAATCCAATGTTCATCTAAGCCACGGACTGGTAGAACTCTTGGGATCTCCCATCTCCTGCCGGTTAGCTCTGATGGATTTGAGGCTAATTTTCTTTCCACATGTTCAACAAGGTTGAGCATATTTTTCATCACGAGATCAGGTCGATCAAACACATGGGTGTTGAGACGTTGAAGCACAAAGCTCTGAGGTTCAGTACCACTCAAGGCCACTAAAAAAGTATCATTGACGTTGCCAGATCCCAGTACATCGATACTTGATATTTTTCCTTGAGCACAAAACTGACCAGCAATACTCATTAGAGTATTGATGGTCACGAGTGGGGATTTGGCCAAGACTGCTTACTTGTGTCTTTATTAGCAACGATGATGTCTTTTAAAGGCTTTTGCCAGAGAACAGTGTGCGGAAAAGCAGGCGGTGGATCTCCGAAGCTCTCGCCTTGACTTTAAGACTCGATGATTTGCTCCAGGCATCACGCTAGTTCTGCACGGATTGAATTCTTTAGGTTAGGGCATGGTTGCTTAGTGCATCATGCATCATGCTTGGAATGATTGTTATGTTTTGAGTTGGAGCGGCAAGCCTTGTTCAAGATCTAGAGATTGATGCTAATCGTAGTAAATTTATTATGTTAACAGGCTAAGTTTGCGGGTTGGTATTGATCACAGTGTCTGGCTTTCAGGCAATCACTTGATAAGTAATCTATAGTTAATCGAGCTTTATTATTCATCTCGATCAAGGCATGGATAATCTATGACCGCCTACATCATTGGGTTTTGTTAGGTTGGTTGAGTAACCATATAGACCACCTTTTTTATCTGCATATTGTTGCAGCTCTTTCACAGCAACAGTTTCTCCAACTTAACATTATAATCCTTATCTATAGATATGACTCTTGTCTCGCGCGCAAGCTAAAATATTTAATATGGCAGCTCCATTCATCAGGAGTGACCTCTATTGCGAATGTTTCGAAAGAGTTGTTATTCCTCGCTCAACCGATCTGTCAAGGCAAGGTATCTCGCTACACATCTGGAGACAACACAAGAAGCACTTTGCTTTGCTCTATAGAACTTATGTGACCGAGAACTGTGGTGATCTACAGGACTTGCTAGCGCGCCCTTGTCTCTGTAGATCATTTCTGGGCTTTAGAATCAATCCGCTTGAATCAAGCTGAACGCAGTGAGGGCTTCAACAAAGATTCTTCAACACAAGATTTGATTAGGCAACCCATTGACGTCGTATACCCTCAGCAGCTGCGGCCGCACGATTACGGACATCTAATTTGCGAAGGATTGAGTTGACATGCCCTCGAGCAGTTGTTTCTGCAATGAACATCTGGTGACCAATCTCGCGGTTGGTGAACCCGTCACACACCAGACGGAGGACAAAGCGTTCCCGAGGCGTTAATGATTTCACTTCGAACACTAAGGGTGGCAGAACCATGCTGCGCAGCTGAACTGCTTTAAATCTGACTATCTCTGCGGGGAATTATGACCAAGTCTGACTGGCTCCAGCCCAGAAGACCTTTGAGGTCAGTGCTTGACACACTTTTAGGGCCACTTTGCCAAGTTGATCTCCCCTGAGGGGGCTTCAGAAATAGCAGACTCACGGCAGCATGGGGACCCGGAGTGTGTTGCAGCTTTGCCCCGATTTCTCCACACCGCTGACTGGCAAATCGGCAAGCCCTTTAGGAATATCACAGATCCTCAGAAGCGCTTTCGCCTTCAACAGCAGCGGATCTTGTCTGTTTCACGGATCGCTGCTGTTGCCGAAGAGCACAACGTAGATGCCGTGCTGGTGGCAGGCGATCTGTTCGATTCCAGCACCGTCCCATCAGCTGTGGTGATGGAGGTCTTGGAGGTGATTGGTTCTATGAATCGTCCAGTCCTGGTGATCCCGGGCAATCATGACCATGGTGGAGCTGGAGGTGTTTGGCAGCGCCAGGATGTTCAAAGGCAGTTGAAGGAAAGAGCACCTTTGATGCAGTTGCTTCTTAAACCGGAGCCGGTTTTGATTGATCATGCGCTTGTTTTGCCTTGCCCTCTGCTACGTCAGCGCGATAGCGAAGACCCCTCAGCTTGGATCAGTCAGCTGGATTGGCAGGATCTAGCTGAAGATTGTCCTCGAATTGTTCTTGCACATGGAGCTGTGCACGGATTCGGGAGCACTGATTACAACCAAGACAGTGCTGGTCAGTCGGAGCGGATCAACCGCATTGATCTTGACATGATCCAACATGGGCAGGTTGATTACATCGCTCTTGGCGACTGGCACAATCTCAAACAAGTAGGAGATCGTGCTTGGTATTGCGGAACCCCTGAACCGGATCGCTTTGATCAGGGGGACCAGGACCAGCGTGGGCAGGTTTTAGTGTTTGATATCGATCGAGGCACATGTCCCGTCCCGAAGTCTGTATCAACGGCTGGGTTGCACTGGCACAATCTTCGGGTACAGCTCAGAACCACTAGCGATCTTGATCGACTGGAGCGGACTCTCCAGCAGCGCATTGGAAGTCGAGTAGGCGGTGATCTATTGAGGCTTGAAATTAATGGACAACTGAGCCTTCGTGAATATCAACGCTTTGATGCCTTAATCGAGGTGCTAAGGACGCAATTGCTGCATGTACGCATCAAAGGAACCTGCCATCGACGTCCAGGTCAGGAAGAACTTAGGGCCATGACTGATCGCAGTGAAGATCATTTGATTAGTTCTATTGCCTTACAACTAAAGGGAGAACTTGAAAACCTTGAACCTACCAAATCTCTTACAACTGAACAGCAGAGCGAAGCCGAGCTGATCGAGTTAGCTCTTTGTGAACTCCATCGGCTTTGCAGTGAGTCATCCTTGAATAACTGATCGCCCTATGCGCTTATTGCACTGCCATCTTGAAAATGTTCGCCGTCACCGGCTCTTGGATATCGACTTTTCGCCCGGATTGACGTTGATTTCTGGAGCCAATGAAAGCGGTAAAAGCTCACTTGTGGAGGCGATGCATCGAGGCTTATTTCTCAAGGCCACAGCTAGCGGCTCGCTAGTAGAAGCGTTGCGCTCTAATCTTTTCCCAGGTCACCCCCTCATTGAACTTTCTTTTGAAGCAAAAGGTGCGATCTGGTCGTTGAGCAAACGCTTTAGTGGTCAGAGTGGCAGCGTAAGGCTTGATGGAACCGGGCACGAAGTTCCACTCAGTGGTTCTGCAGCAGAAGAGCTCCTCGCACAACTTCTCGGAGTTGATGAGATCGTTGGCAGTCGTCAGGCAGCGCGAGTCCTTCCGAGTCGATGGGCTCATCTGTGGGTGTTACAGGGACTAGCTGGCCAGAATCTTTTAGATCAAGGACCTCAGCATTACGACCTCAATGGGTTGATGCAGCAATTGGAGCAACGGGCAGAAGTGTCTTTGCAATCACCTCTTGATCAAAAGGTGAGTACGGAGTTGGAGGCTCTTGTGGAAGCCACTTTCACGAGTCGAGGGGTTCGTCGTAACTCACTTCTTTGGCAATGTCAGCAACAACGAGAGAGAGCGGAAGATGCTCTTAAAACTGCTGAACTGCAACGGGACAGCTTTGAATCCACCAGTGCAGAGTTGGATCAACTTGAGCATGAGCTTGATTTGCTCACGTCAGACCGCAAACCTGCCCTCAAAAAGCGACGTTTCGAGTTGCAAAAGCAACAGGAGCAGACCCGCCAGGACGAAGCTGCTCTGCTCCTTTTTCGACAGCAGCTCGAACCTCTTCAACTGCGAAAGAAACAACTGCAAAGTGTCCTTCATTCCAATCATCAAATCCACAATGAATTTCTCCTCTGCCAGAAGAATCTTGAGGATGGGAGTGAGCAGCAGACTCTGCTTAAGCACAGCCTTAGTGAGACCAAAAAGCAGATTGAGACCACCCAGCAAAAGCTCGATGATCTGGATCAACAACGATCGGATTGGGAATTAAGGGGTCTGCACATGAGACGGTTAGAAGAACTCACACAGCTCAAGCATCAACGCGAATCCCTCAAACGACAGCACAACGAGCAACAACGCTTGCGCAACCAATCCCAAACACTGAAAATTCAACTCGATGCACTGCCTGATCTTGGTGTGGCTAACTTGCAGCGTCTTCGTGATTGTTATGAACAAGTCAAAGGATGTGCTATTCGCATTGAAACGATGGCATCTGAGTTCAATCTAGAACGTGCTGATCAACCTGTACTTGTCGATGGTTTTCCCTTGAAGGAGGGTGAGACGAAACGCCTTATATCAGGCTTCACCGTGAATGTTGGTGATGGAGTTCGCTTTCATATTAATCCTGGTCAAGGTACGGGAATTGAAGAATTAAAACGTGACCATGAGAGGCATCTTCTGAAGTACACGGACACCCTAAAGGCTTGGCAAGTGAAATCTTTGGAGGAAGCTGAACAAAAGATTAATCACAGAAATCAGTTGAGTCAGCAATTGAATCTTATCAACGAACAACTCAATGGATGTCAAGATGGACATGATGGAAACATAAGCCTATCTCTACAGAAAAAACAACTTGAAAATCGTCAGCATGAACTTGAACAAGAGATGACCTCAGAGCCAGAACTTTCAAGGCTAGATGACAGTTTACTCTCTAATGATGGAAGCTTGAATCAACCTCTTGATCTCGAGACCGTCCGCGTTGAGCTTAAGCGATGTCGCCAGAACTACAGAAGCATTAGTGAGTCAATTAAGGTGATCAATTTGCAACTTCAGCAGCTGCATCGAGAAGAGCATCAGCAAGACAAGAACTTACAGAAGCTTACACTTTCGCTTGAGGTGCTAAGTGCAAAACAAATCGAACGAAAAGAACATAGGAAATCTCTTTTGACTGAGCATGGTCCTGAACCAGACATTGAGGAAAAAATACTGAAACTTAATCAATCACTGACTCACTTGGTACAGAAAGTTTCTGATTTGGAACAACAGCTCGGAAACCAAACTCTACAAGCCATCAAGTCAGCTCTTGCAGAGCTTGATGCCCAAGAAAAACGTTTGCAGGAACATTTACAGGTGCTTAGCGGACAACGAGGAGCTCTGCGTGAACGCTGTGAAGGGCTTGGAAGCCTTGAACCTTATGCTGCTCTTGAGGAAGCCCGCGTTAACTTCAATCAGGCCAAGCTGGAGGAGCGTGACCAATTGATGCTTGCTCATGCACAGCAAAGGCTCTTGAAATCATTTCAACAAGCTCAAGCCGAACTATCAAATCGATATACGACTCCACTTAGTCAGGCAATTTGTTCTTACTTACAGCCCCTGCTTGGTAACGAAAATGATGGTTGTCACCTTGATTTCGACCCTCATGATGGATTTCGAGAATTAGGCCTTCGACGTGACGGTCAAAATGTACAATTTCGAGATTTAAGTGGCGGCATGAAGGAACAGCTCAATGGGGCTCTTCGTCTTTCGATCGCAGATGCCCTCAAAGGAGGACATGGTGATTGTTTGCCAATTCTGTTTGATGATGCTTTTACCAATACTGATCCAGATCGCATCGAGTCAGTGCTCAGGATGATGACCCAGGCGGTAAAGCGTGGTCTTCAGGTGATTGTGCTCAGTTGCGACCCAACACCTTACGAAACAATTGCTGATAAGACTATTTACTTGCCAAGTCCTTAATTGACTCAGACTTATGATCTGATAACTAGATCAGCCAGCTTGCTCATGATTCAAATCAAAGGATATTTGCTTTCCATTCAGCAGATGTTTTGAAATTACTGGTGATCTGCTAGTGAATCCTACTTATAGGCTTGTCTCGATTACATTCATCGCTCTGAGATAAGCTGGTGTCTTGTATACTGCCTCCGAATCATTAAGGAATGAATCATCCCGGATTGCACGGCGTCCATTGTCGGCAATCACTGCATTAACGATGAGGTCCATAGCCTCTGGGTTGTCAAGATTCTGAAGAGCTTCGGCATATCTGCGGCTATGGGTTGGCCTGACAGATTCCTGGCAGTAATTAGTGAGTTCACGGCTTTCTGTCATCACAGAATAAGCAACTCCTTTGCTGGACTGATTTCCATAGATAGACATGTATAAAAGATTTACCATCGATGAATCATGCAGGGGAATAGAGTAATTACGAACAATTTGTGGCCAATAACGCAGAGACTTCAAGCCTTCTAACCCTCCCTTTTGTAGCCCATCAGATTCACACCATTCTTCAAATTCTTCCATTTGATGAGGGCAGCGCTCTTCTTCCTTCATCTTTTTAGCGAGTACTTGTCCAGCTTGAAAGTTACGCGTAGGCTTGCCGCAAACCGGAAGCATCATGCTGCCCCTAACATCTGCAACCATGGCAGTAAGTTGTGCAAAGGTGTGATCTCGCACCTTTTCCATCTCCCCATCTCGAGCCAATGCGGCTTCAATGCGCTGCACTCCGTAACCAAGCTCAGTTAATGAAAATGGTTGTTGATTGTAGAGCCCCTGACGATCATTTCTACACATCGATACTGTGGCAGCTTGATCAAGACACTGATCTAAAAGTAAGGTCAGCAGAGTTGGAAGTACGCCTGGATTGTCATGGTGGTATGTATACCCAAACCCAGCAAATATTGATGCCATATTTTTTGCCGCTTTGATATATTGCCCTTCAATATTGTGAACACCTGACGATACCTGGATATTTGGTGACAATCGATCCAGCATTCGAGCTCCAAGCATCGCTGTCAGTGCATTGGGATGGCAGAAGTTGGCCGTGAAGCTATCAAACGGATTTCGCAATGCTCCATGGCGGTGAAATCCTGAGAAGAAAGCTAGATTTGGTTGCTTTTCACATAGGACATATGATTCATTATTGATCTGGTTATGAGAGAAGGAACCTGCTAGACAAGCTAGAACAACCTGTTCTCGTTTCATCTCCTCACGTAGTCGACAAGCTTCCTCAAGGTCTAGCTCTACATGGTTGCTGTTCGCACTGAGCACGACGAGCTCACAGCGTTCAATTAGATCAGCCAGTGTGTTTGTGACACGAACTCCAGCTTTTACATGTGTGCCCATCTTTATAACTGATGCAACATGGGCGTCGTCCATTCCATCCAATGAGCCCTCTGGAAAGGCTCCCAGCAATTCCCGTTCTGGACGCGGGGCAAGCAATAAGCTGACACCAGCGGTTTGCATCGCACAGTTGTATGCCAGTGAGGCTGGATAAAGCCCCACGCTGTAGAACCCTACATTGCCATTTTCCAGTGTTTTAATTCTGCTTTGAATAACCTCCGGATTTAGGGACTTGGTGAAAAAACTGTTGTTCATCACTTCTCCTTGCTTCTATGCAGATTTGTTGTTGTCTTCTTTAACCCTACGGATGCAGCTGATCTCAGGAAAATGGAAATTTGCATATCACCATATTAAAACGTTTAATCTCTATGATAAATCGAGCACCTTCTGTTCAGATCGGTCTGCTTTTGTGGCCTTTAGTTCAATCAGGATCTGCTCAACAAACAGCTGAACTTTCTCCGCGCACCAATACAGCTGCTCACTAGTCAGCAGCCGCTAGCCACAGTGTTTCCATCTCAGTGGCTTGGCCCGTCGTGTCCAACGTGGGAAGGTGTGTAGACCCGGCCATATCAACAAACATGGGCCACATCGAGCTCGATCAGCTTTTGGCTGAGATGGTCAGTACTGAAGACCTCTTGATCGTTCAGGATCTTGACGGCGTTTGTATCCCCCTTGTCAAGGATCCTCTGACGAGAGTTTTGGATCCTGCCTACGTATGGGCAGCCAAAAGGCTTGAGGGGTCTTTCTCTGTACTGACCAATGGAGAGCATGGCGGACATCGTGGAGTCAATTGTGTAGTCGAGAGGGCTTTGGGTGATCCCCAGCTGCCGGCTAAGCAGGGCCTCTACTTACCGGGATTAGCCGCAGGCGGTGTGCAACTGCAAAATTGTTATGGCGAGATCAGTCATCCCGGCATTAGTGATGCAGAAATCGCCTTTCTTGCTGCACTGCCTAGCCGAATGCAGACCTTGCTTGAAAAGCGTCTTCCTGCATTGCTACCCCAGCTCACCTCTGATGAGATCCAAATCCTCGCAAAGATGTCAGTTCTTGATACAGAGCTATCGCCCACAATTCTCTTGAATGGCTTGTTTAGCCTGACTCCTGACGATGTTGGCATTCAGCAATCCCTGCAAATTATGCTGCAGGAGTTGATGAATGAATTGATTAATAGTGCAATAAGTGCTGGCTTGCCTAATTCGTTTTTTCTGCATATTGCTCCCAACATGGGCTGTGATGGACAACGGGAGAGGCTTAAGCCTGCTGCTCCTGGCGATGTAGGCACCACTGATATCCAGTTCATGCTCAAAGGTGCTGTCAAGGAAGCCGGACTATTGGTTTTGATTAACAAGCATATCGCTAAACACAAAGGCACAGCTCCTCTCGGCAAAGACTTTGATGTGCGTTCAGCACCTAAGACTCATCAGGGATTGTTGGATCTCTGCTGCAAACATATTCCTGTTGATCAGATGCCACTTTTGATGGGTGTGGGTGATACGGTTACATCCAATCCATCTCCTGATGGAACTGGATGGTTACGTGGCGGAAGCGACCGCGGTTTTCTTACCTTGTTACAGGATTTAGGTGCAATTTATAACCGTACCAATCGAGTGGTTCTTGTCGATAGTAGTGGTGGTGAAGTATACCGACCCAGCTTGTTGGATGAACGTTTACAAGGCATCAGTGATCCTGAGGATCCCTTGCATTTTGATGTGCTGGTTCATAGCGGCCCCAGCACATACGTGGCTTGGTTTAGGTCACTTGCTGAACGTCGTTCAGCTCGTTGAATGCTGTAATTAGCTATCTTTGGAAGGCTGAAGAGGAGATCATCCCTTTGTGCTTATTGGGCCTCAAGGGTGAGATTAGAGATAAGTACTAGAGTTCCTTTACCTTGATTGATTGTTCTTCCAGATTCAGATTATTGAACAACACTTCATCCAGTGCCATGTCTTGAAAAATCATTCTAAGTCGTTTTAAAATTCTGTATTGAGTGACTTCATGAGTTGATTGCTTTTAACCATGTCTTTTTAGACAAGGATTCTTTTTAATGTTAATCATTTTTTTAAAGTAAATATGCATTGCTCCTTGTGAATACCCTTGGGAAGTACGGCATTGATGGCTGTCCTACTCCTCGAGTATTTTGTATCCTCTTTGGAGCATAATTGACCGTCTTGCTATTTCTTTCTCTCAATCGATAAAGTAGGAGTTGGAACGTAAATGTTGTACAAACTTGAGCTAAAATGTGCCAAGCATAGGATGTATTGTGAATGTTTTGTTGTTGCCTCTTTGCTCTTATGTTAGTGGATGATTGCTTCAATAAAGAGCTTCTGTTGAACGTAAGTAAAGTATCGTACTTCTATTAAGACGTCTCGTTAAAGGCTCTGGTTGCTAAGAATCATCAGTTTGTTTCGACATCAGCAGTAATAACTAAACAAGTGGTTTGTTTGCCATTGGCCACGTCAGGATGATTGCACTCAAATGATTTCTGTGTTGCCTTCTCACGACACATCAGCAACTTCGTTTCGACCTGAGGTGTTCCCGGAGCTGCATCGGGACAACCTACGTACTTTGCAGGTCAACCTTGGTTACCGATGCAACCAGAGCTGTTCCCACTGCCATGTGAATGCAGGGCCGACCCGTCTGGAAATGATGGATCCCCAAACCATGGCCTTGATACCCAAGGTGTTGGATCAATACCAGCTGGAATGTCTTGACCTCACCGGTGGCGCTCCCGAGCTTCACCCAGGATTTAAGGATTTGGTCATTCAGGCCAGCTGTTTGGGTGTGGAGGTTATCGACCGTTGCAACCTAACCATCCTCACTGAGCCAGGCCAGCACGACTTGGCGGCTTTTCTCGCAAAACATCGTGTCACTGTGGTGGCTTCTCTGCCTTGTTACGAGGCGGAGAATGTAGACCAACAACGTGGCAAAGGAGTGTTTGAACGCAGCCTTATTGGATTACGTCAGTTGAATCAACTTGGTTATGGGCAAAACGATGAGCAACTAATTCTCAACTTGATTTTTAACCCCCAGGGTCCTCAGCTGCCTCCTCCTCAAGCTCAACTAGAAGAGGCCTACCGTAAAGAGCTGAAACAACGTTATGGCATCGAATTCACCAGATTATTCACGATAGCGAACATGCCGATTCAACGTTTTGCTACACAGTTGACCATGACCGGCCAGCTAGAGAGTTATCAGCAGCTTCTAGAAGGTGCTCATAATCCCGATAATCTAAAAACGGTCATGTGCCGAAGCTTGATCAGTGTGAATTGGCAGGGCCAGCTTTTTGACTGTGATTTTAACCAGCAACTGAGTCTTCACCCTAAGGGGCCTGTTCACCACCTCAGGGACTTGCTGGATGTCGAAGTTCAATGGCCTGGGCAACCAATCACTGTTGGACCTCATTGTTTTGGTTGCACTGCAGGCAATGGATCAAGCTGTGGCGGCGCCCTTCAATCTGAGGAAGAGATCGGTTAATCATTCAAGGCCCTGTGATCAAAGCTGATGATCAGCGCTCGATAGATTTGATGGCTGAATCTCTTATAAGGGAACCTTGCAACGTCTTGATCGCGACAAGTGAAGGTGCAAATAGGAATACTTTCTCGTCAATGCGCACATGTTGTCCATCAAGTGCAGTCACAGCTCCAATCACAAAATCAATGGTGCGCCGGGCATGTTCTGGGTCCATCCGACAGATGTTGAGCAAAACGGTGTGCTGCTCACGGACAGCCAAAACGGCTTCAAAGGCCTCTTCAAAAACCAATGGTTTGAACACGATGATCTCGTGCCACCAGTCAGCAAACGGTGCGTCCATAGACTCGACGCTTGTGGAGTTTTGGTGCAGTCGATAGGCCTGAACCAGCTCTCGCTCGCCAAAAGCGAGCGAGAGGATTCTGTGGTGCATCCTTCAATCTGGATGCATCATGGATGGTGGAAATAATGGAGCTCATGGGCCGATTAGCCTCAACTACATTAAGTGGATCGCTACTGTTGATTGCTGCAACGACTGGATTGACAGTTGTAATGAGCGAAGTAGGGATCAACGCTGCTGAAACATCAGCGACTGAACCGAAGCAGGCGATGTTTAGAACTCAAGCTGAGGCAGAAGCTGCCGCCCCACAATTTGGTTGTAAGGGGTCCCATCAGATGGGTCAGATGTGGATGGTCTGTGACAAGCACGGCATTCAAATGGAGTCTCAACACAATCCATGAAAACTGCTGATAAAACTGGCGATGACAAAGCATCAGCACACTGCGGGAGCAAACCGAAAAAGCTGGCTATTGGGATAGCTCCCTTAGGCACAATTTCGATCGGTATTGTCCCAATGGGAGTGGTTTGCATTGGTGTTGTTCCCATGGGTGTTGTTTCCATTGGCGTTGTGGCCATGGGGGTGATCAATGCTTCTGTCGTTGGGATGGGATTGCTTTCTGTTGGTGTAAGCACCATGGGAGTGTGGACGGCAGGTCCAATTAGCATGGGCTTGGTGTCTTTGGGTGGGTCGGAGATTGAAAATCCCCATCAGCATCACCTTCCCGTGAGCGGCAAGTCTGCGTCGCAGACGGACCCGCGCTTGATGTCCTACCCCACTCAATTGGAGGCCGAAGCGAAGGCACGTGAGTTGGGATGCAAAGGCGCTCACCAGATGGGAACCCATTGGATGCCGTGTGATCAGCATTCTCCGCACTGATGTTTGTCATCAGCCATCAATGGACATTGGTTGTAGAGGGTCTCTGACAAGACGGACATAGAGCCCTTACATTCAATGTTGACTCGATCAGTTGGAACCCGATCCGCTCAGCAGCAGAGCGTCCAGCTTCCAGTACTGGCTTGCTCTCAAACTCCTCAGTACGACCACAACGCACGCATACCAAATGGTGATGATCAGGATGGTCGTGACTTGCTAATTCAAAGCGATGTCCGCCATCGCTTATTTCCAACTCGTGTAGAAAACCCATCTCGACAAGCAAGCGCAGGGTGCGGTAGATCGTTGCTAGAGACACCTTCGAGTTTGCTTCTAGAAGTTGCTGATGGACTTCTTCAGCACTGAGGTGAATGCCAGAACCAATACTTTCAAAGAGATCAAGAACGCGGCGTCTTTGAGGCGTTAAACGTCGACCACCCTGATGCAAGCCAACCTCAAGTTGTCCATGGATACGGGCCAGGGACGAAGAAGTAGGCAAGGCCACCTCTGTAATGCATTTCTCAACAGTAACCGCTAATGAGAGTGATTGGCGCAATTGATGGCTTGAGCTTCCTGAAAGCAAGGCAGCATCTCAAGGTAGATCGCGTTGTTTCTTTAAAGTTGTTTGAGCCAAGCCAATCGTTGATCCTTCTGCCTTTGCGGCAAGGCCTGATGGCGCTACTAGGCAGTTGTAGCCTCGCCAGCATTCCAGATGATCGCTTCCTCGATGCTGCATGCCCGTCCATCGTGTAAGAAACTGGCTTGGCGATTAACCCTCTGGGTCTGGGTCATTGCCAATCCCCACAAAGGGGGAGTTTGCCACTGCGATGAGAGGCTAAGACCTTCTTCAGCGAAACCGTCATCGAGGCCAGGCCCAATCTCGTGAAGTAAAAGGTCGGTGTAAGCCCAGATTGTTTGGTGGTTGATGACTTTTGCCACTGCCTGTTGATTATTCCCTGTCCGCTGGCTGGGCACGTGACAGCTTGCAGATTGCAGTTGATCAAAGAGTACTGATCCCTTTTTGCCAAAAGGCTGTGAGATGCTTCGTCTGTGGCTTGT
Organism: Prochlorococcus sp. MIT 1303; assembly: GCF_001631965.1. Classification (NCBI taxonomy): domain Bacteria; kingdom Bacillati; phylum Cyanobacteriota; class Cyanophyceae; order Synechococcales; family Prochlorococcaceae; genus Prochlorococcus; species Prochlorococcus sp. MIT 1303. Next base: position 141,558 of record NZ_LVHK01000042.1, on the reverse strand, counting down.
GCTGCGAGAGTCTGTGTGTAGTAGCTCACCCCATCAATGTTTTCCCAACTGATGTCGGCAGGTCTGCCATCAGTTGGCATGCTGTTATCCGGCCCTGTTGCCGTTGTCAGTCCCCTGTCGTCGAGGTAGGCGTTAGCGCTCTGTTGGTTCACGCTGGCTGCAATCACCTTCCAGCCCAATCGGCATTCCCCATCGCTGTCGATGATGCAAACGGGTCTTCCAGAGATTCCGTTTATGGAAAAATTAGGTCAGTAGCAAGACTACGCGTATATTTAAATTTTATTGAAGACATATTGGTGAACTTTCATTAGTTTTATCTGCCTTTTGAGATGATCTATTATTAGCGTAAGTTTAGATGAAACAGTTAATGCTCTTTAGTAATGATACTTGAGACTGATTGCAATCCTGTAAACTTACTCACTGGGCATAGCTTTTCTGGATTAGGTTGGCCTAGCCTCAATTGAGTGAATTGAAGTTACCCCTAGAGGTTTAAACTTTGCTCTAATGGCTAGGAAAGTCTTTAATTCTCTTGCAAGTACGGGTTGTCATCGGCTGAACTCCGGCGACAAAGCTTACCGAAAATGTTTTGATCTCAAGGTTTACTTTGTTGATCTCATATTTGAAGTAATGACTGTTGCCTGTTTGAAGTCTAGCAACAACAAGAACTGGTGAGGTTGATTCAACGATAAGACTCTCGATGATATTTCTTTCTTCTTCAGATGGTGCGAATGGATAACTTATCTCTACCAATAATTGTTCGGAGTCGACAATGTATATTTCCTTATATGTTTTCCCTTCATAGATGTAAGAGCACATGAGCTTGAGTGGAGTTGCTCTTACAGGCTCTATATGCATCAGGGCAACGAAACCAAAGGTGGCAATCAATAAAATGGACGTTTCAATCCAGCTTGCTGAATTCAGGTTTGTAAAGCTCTTTAAAAAGGATACAAGGGAATTTTGATTAGTCCTAATCATCAGCTCTTTAAGTACGTTTTGATGTTGATGACTGGACGGCTGATATTCCTTAAGACTAGCACCAGAGACAAAAATCTACGTATTAATATAAAATGTACCGGATAGGGATATCATACTGTCCGCATATTATCTCTCATATTACGGACAGATCTGCTTCCTCATCTATTAATAATTTAAATATTCTGGCCAGATATTGGCGTGCTAGGTCTGTACTTTTCCTAACATATCGCGCATTAATCTGACTTTAAACTTTTTCAATTCAAGTATTTATGCTGTTATTGTCTCCTTTTCACTTGGCCTTGCCTGAAACCGAGCCATCATTCTCTTGATGTCTCTAGGGTTTGCCTGCAAATGCATTACCTCCCCCAACAAGTCGTTATATTTAAGATCATAGAAATGCATATAATTCTATGATGTTAAATCACTCACCCCATCTCAATAGATTGATTGAGTAGTCTGCTTGATACATCCGGCACACCCTTATGGGACTTCGATTACTCAGTAGTTCTTGGATATACGCAATACTATTCACGGAACGCATAAACGATCCCTTGGCCAGTGGAGGCCAGGGGATTTTTATTCTTTTGCCGAATTAACCAGTTTAATTTTTATTCATAAGTTATTAGATAAGATTTCTTCTGACCAAGCCCTGATGATTTAGAAGGGGCAAATCGTTTGAATTTTTGAGGATTGTGGCGTCATCTCACTGAGAGGGTCATTATGGTGTCTTTTTAGTCATTGCTTCATATGGCATACCGTCGCAAAATAACCAACGTCCTTAATGACTTCACTGAATTTGTCAATCGCGGCAATGTCGTTGATCTCGCGGTCGCTGTTGTCGTAGGTGGTGCCTTCTCCAAGGTGGTGGATGCACTTGTTAAGTTGGTCACTACCGCTGTGATGGATCCTGTACTTCTTAAACTTAAGGTAGAGACACTTAGTGCCGTGCCCGGCGGCACACTTTTGGTCTCAATGGTTAATTTTTTGGTCATTGCCTTCGTGGTATTTATTGTGGTGAGGGCTATCGAGCGCTTCAAACGCAAAGAGGAGGCTAAAGCTGCTACAGCTCCAAACCCCCAGCAGGATTTAGCTGATGCTGTTGAGCGTTTAGCAATTGCGCTCGAATCCCGTAAGCTCTGAGATGATCACAGTATTAACCAAAAGCCTTTATCTTGTCAATATTCTTACTTACTAGTACTTGTCCTGTTCCTACTTATCCACTAGATTCTTAAGAACTCCATGACCAATGACTATCCCAATAATTCAATTGCGAATGTAACTTACTCATCTACTGATTCTCTTTTGCATAGCACAATGTTGATGCAATCTAAAGACACAGCCCTTTTGATTATTGATGTGCAAGAGAGATTGATACAGGCTGTGGATGATCAGAAACAGATCGTTTGGAATATCAGGCGTCTGATTGATGCTGCGAATGTTCTTTGTATAGAGATTGCATCAACAGAACAATATCCTCAACGTCTTGGTGATACTATAGAAATAATTGCGGAAAGGATAGTACACAAGCCTTTCCCGAAAATGTCATTTAGTTGTGTTGGATGTGCAGAAATCCTTCAACAATTTAGAGACTCTGGTATTAGTAAGATTCTTCTCTGCGGAATTGAAGCTCATGTCTGCGTCCTTCAAACAGCACTAGATCTAATCTCAAATGATTATCAGGTTTTTGTAGCTGTCGATGCAATTGGTAGTCGTAGGAGAATTGACTATGAGGTTGCATTGAGGCGTATGGAGTCAGTTGGTGTGACTTTAACCACTACAGAATCAGTGATGTTTGAGTGGTGTCATCGAGCTGATAGAGTTGAATTTAAAACTATTAGTAACTTAGTAAAGGAATGCTTATTAGAATGATAATGTCTAGCGTCACTTTATATTCAGGAAGTTCAATTAACCCTAGCATTTGCTACTACCACCTTTCTTGACTTCATACGATTTGACTTTGTGTCTGTCGTGTTATAGCTATCCCTTTAACTTAACATGAGAGTTCTATTTTGTTTGACTGTACTAATTCTCTTTCAAGCAATTTGGGATGAATCAAACACACCTTCATTTTGATTGAATTTTCCAGACATCAAGTTGTGTCCGAATTGGTTTTTAAATGACAATTATTTTGAAATGCTTAATCCGTTAGAATTTATTAATTTGCTTGGTAGATTGAATCCTATCTCTCAAGGCAGTACATCCACCTATGGCAATGCTGATGTATTGCGTGAAGATAGGATAGTATTTACTTCCTATTATGGGTCTCCAAGCTATTCTTGTTCACTCCACTGCCCAAGGTGGAACTATCCATAAATTTCCAGCGAAGCAAGGAGAGCGTTTCCTAGGTTGTTATCTGGGAACTTGTAAATTCAGCAACAATATAGCTGAAGCAACTGCAGACTTGGCCACCTTAGAGCCTTCAGTGAACAAGTCAGGGTCTTAATTCGAAATATCTTTTCTGTTTTATTTAACTGATTACCGATAGGGCTAGACCAATACTAATCCTTCTAGACGTAAGTAACCTAACTATCAACAGTGATAGTTAGGCTTAACTTAACATTGCTCTTATTCTTTTGTGTAACCCAATACATTTCCATAAGAAGTGCTCATTTAGTGATTCAAGTTGTGAGAAGATGCAGTTGTGGCATACATCATAGTATCTTCCATTATTTAACCCTCCTAAGATTATCCATTGCATATGTTGATTTATGAGACATACCAAGTCAAGCCTTGCCTATTCACCAGTTGAATATGTCAGAGCATAATTTTTGAATTGAGGGCTTGCTCGCTAAGATCATTTGCAAGCTCTTATAGTGCCCTACTGCTTACTTTGTCATCGCTATTAATACTTTAGTATTTTGCGACGATATTTTTAATATTGAATAGTTACTATCGAATAACGTACTGATATCATTATTCTGTTTAATTTCCCTGGCAATGAGATTTCTTCTGTCGATGAGTTTTCTTTGCCATAGTTTATACCATACGTTTTTAACGTATACGCACTTATCTTTTTCACGTAGCATTGTTTGTCGATATTGTGCATCTTTCTTGGGCAATAGCATACCGCTATTTTGGTTGTTCTATAGGTTGTAAGTCTTTCTTCATTAGAATTGTAGGCGAAATGTATAGACCAGGGCAAAATCTACTGCTTGTTTCCCAGACCATGCTGATGGATCAAACTTTTCCCGTTTTTCTGGCTATCCATCAGCAACTCATTTAATCTAGCTACAATCCTTAGATGGATAAGAATTGGTAATGCAGCTACTTTCTAAAAAAAAATTAGGTTTGCGTCGGTTGGGATGTCTTTTTTGTGGCTTACTGATCAGCCTGCTTTTTTTTCCTGCTTTTGCACAGATCTCGTTGGGGTCAACAGCAGCTCCCATCAGTAATCCTATGAACCGACCTGTCTGGGACCTTAATAGACCTTGGCGTTGTGGACGCCTTTACTGCAGCAGAGTTGTTTTTCCTGTTCGAATTCTTAGCCAGAACAATCGTCTCACTCTCGCTGCACAGGCTACAAATAACATTAGTCCACAACTAGCAGCGCAGAACATTGAACAACGAGCTCAATCTGTACAGCTAACTGTTAAATCTGTCAAAAATCGTCTTGTTAGGTTTTGGCGAGACACCCAGTTGTCTGGCAAGGCTTCTACTTACGGTCTACAACGAATCTATGATCCACGCTTCTGGTGGTTCTTACATCAGAAACCCTTACATCCTCTTACTCCTGCAGTGGAGATCGGCACCCAAAATAAAGCCACAGTTATCTATTTGCCAGACAATCCAAAGTATCGACTTTTTAAACAGACAGTAATTACAGTAACGGCTCCAGATGCTCAGCAAGCAGGCATTGAGATCCCTCAGTTGGCGCAAGAGTGGCAGCAGAGAATAAGGGTCAATTTTAGTGATCGTTTATGGGGCCTGGAATTTTCCTCCTCCTTTCCTGGATTACGTGTTTTACTTTCTGCCGGCTTATTGTTAACAGGCATTTTAGGTTTGTTTCTTCTCAAGACCATACGAGCTTCATTGCTCTCAATAAATCGTCGTTTATTGCATAAACAGGAATCACTTTCAGAATCTGTTAAAGACGATGTTATGGCTGCTTATTCGGGAAACCTTATGCCCCTTTCCAGTAATGACGGACATGTTAATCATATTGATTCACTCGAGCATTCAATGCATTCATCCGGCGTCGATAATGTCAATGAGTCTACAACTCAAGACCCTAATCCAAGCATCAATAATCTTCCTCGATCAGCTGCTTATACTCACGCTTTCTTGAACCAGACCCAGAACTTCTTAGAACTCGTTCTATTAGTAAGTAATTTTCTGCGAATCGCATTTTTAGTCTTAGTCTTGCTTTCTGCTACAGCTGTTTATCCTTCAATGCGTATATACGCATTTATTGCCCTACAGCAGTCGATTGCGATTCCTTTGATTTGGGTAGGCGTCTTTATTTTGCGGCTTTTGGTTGTTATCATCATTGATTTCAATATTAATAATTGGATAAGGCGTGTGACCAGCAGGGAGGCTAGTTCGATGCGCTATACGCTTAGGGCAAGTACATACTCTAAGGTTCTTAAAGGTGGAGCAACCGTAATCACTATCTTTCTAGGTCTCGTTTTGACTTTAACAACAATAGGAGTCGACCGGTCTATTTTTACCAGTGCTGGAGTAATCGCTGTGGGTGTGGGTTTTCTTTCTCGAAATGTGCTTGAGGATATTCTTAACGGATTTCTTATCTTGGCTGGAGATCGTTTTGCAATAGGTGATGTCGTTACGATCGGCACCTTTGGCGGCTTTGTTGAAAATATGAATTTATTCAACACTCAACTTCGTGGTTCTGATGGTCAACTAACAACTCTGCCTAATAGCCAGATTCGAATCGTAGAGAACCTTACTAAGGATTGGTCTCGAGTTAATTTTGATATTGAGGTATCAGCTCGCGAAAATCTTCGCCAAGTGCTCGATGTGGTTCGGCTAGTAGCCAATACCATGAGAGATGATAAGCAATGGAGTGATTATTTTCTTGATGCTCCCGAGATCCTTGGGATTGATCAAGTGCAATCATCAGGTTGTTTAATCCGTGTTTGGATAAAAACTCAACCCTTGGCTCAGTGGAGTGTAGGCCGTGAGTTTAGGTTGCAGATTAAAGAAGCTTTTGACCGGGAGGGAATTACACTTGGTGCTCCTATTCAAAATGTGTTTTTTTCTCGAAAAAATGATTGACTTTAACCAAATTATATAAATTCTACATCAAACCAATGTTCAGTCAAATGTATCTTTTGCATATGCGATAGTTTGGGTCTTCTTAAATATTTAATTGCTAATTTCTCACTTCCTAGGCTGAGATACTGATTACTTAAGAGTCTCTCTGTACTGATGAACTCGTGAAGGAACGATTCTTGTGTCTACATCGAGTTGTCGAATGCCAAACTGTTTTATTGATTCAAACAGCATTCGATTAATTGAGGTTACTTTTCCCTCAGTCAGTGTGCCTTCTGGGACATTGAGTACTAGATCTAGAATAGCACGATCTTCTTTTAGATTCACATACATATAGCGGATCTGCATCTTCTGTTTAATTCCTGGTATTTTTATATTTGTTGCTCCTGGCTCTTGTTGATTTGCCCCGATAGTTGAGAGTTCCATCTCAATCTTCTTTGTAATGAAGAACTTTCTTAAGGATGAACTTAGAGGTACGCAAATAAGAATAATCAGTGCTAACCATGCTAATAATGCAATCCATGAGCGCTTGATCGATCCATAGGACTGGCTTAGAAAGGTCAGTGAAGCGGCAAAGGTGATGCCTATAAGGTTGGCCAGAAAAAGTATGAATGACCCTGTAGCAACCTCATGGTTGAGTCCCCTTATTACCCCTCTAGCAAATCTGGCACTGATCTCCGGATCAAGCGTCAACCCAATGCCGCTAACGCAAAGTGGAGGCACAAGCGCAACGGCGATTGCGACCCCAGCTATAGAACTAGCAATACGCTTGCGGGTTAGCGAAAATGCACCAGCTATTCCGGCCGCAATAGCCACTAGCAGGTCGATCAGATTTGGTGATGTACGAGCCAGTATTTCTGAGCCTAAGACTCTTACCGGCATGCACGCTGTTATCAAACCTGCTGTGATAACAACGACTCCCGTACCTATGATCAAGGTCACTAATGATCGTCGGATCAACAGGCTGCTTGCAATTGATATCCCATACGCCATGCTCAAGATTGGATTCATTAATGGAGCCACGATCATGGCTCCAATTACAACGGCAGTGTTGTTAGCAATGAGTCCAAACGTTGCGATTATTGTTGAGGTGATAAGTAAAACAAAGAAGCCAAAGGAAGGCAAAGAGTTTGCAATGCGTTCCTCATTAAGCACTTCAATTGGAACAGGTTGTTCCAAGAAAATAGACCATTGCCCTGTTAGTAAATCGAAGGCGCGATGCAAGGGATTCTTGCTCATTTTGCAATCAAATCGAACCTGGCTTATAAGACTATGTTATCCCTGTTCAAATTTCATCTTCCAGAAACTTTTCACAATATTTGACCTATTTACTTATTTTGTTTTTTTAGCCTATCCATCCCCATCCTTCTTTTTCGCATAATAGACCTTGAGTTCCTTTTCGGTTCAGAGCTTGTTATTTTGAACGACTCTTTCTTTTTTGCTAACGAATGATGATCACTTTGCCCCCTTTCATTTCTTTTGTTTTTAAGCCAGATTATTTCATATTTGAATTGATCGATTAATTTTATTTTACCTATCTCTCTTCATTGGAACCAATCTACCCTTTCAGCCTGTTCATACAGGCATCAACATCTCCAGTGACAGACTCACTTTGACAATGTCCGCGAATGTCTCAGGTCCAATCTGTAGGTAGCTATTGACCAGTCTTTGCAGTACGTGAGTTCCTTTTTCATTCTTTTGGCCGGCGTTTATCAGCCCACCATCTCTTTTCGATTGGGTCTTGGTAGCTTGTCTTGACTGCTCGATACGTTTGCTCATGATTTATTTCTTGGGGCTTGTTGATCTGGTTTCCCAAGTTGGTCATCAACCCGCTGAAAACCTGTCGAGGGCCATCCAGATGTCTGTTGCGCCAGTTTTCTTGCTCGCAGGTATTGGAGGTTTGCTTGTAGTTCTCAATAGCCGATTGGTTCGCATTATTGATCGTTCTCGTGAGCTTCAAGCTTTGACCCAGAGCCGGGATACACCTGTCTCATCAGAGCGTGAGAGCAAAACAGAGTTACAAGCATTGAAGAGGCGCATGGCGTTGGTGATGAAAGCGATTGAACTTCTCACCGTCACGATTCTATTGGTGGCACTGGTTGTAGCTGTTGTCTTTATCAGTGTGGTCACTCAACTGGATCTTGCCTTACTTGTGGTGCCTTTGTTCGTTATGGCGATGGTATGCCTAATGGCAGCGGCTCTTCTCTTTCAACGCGAGGTGCAGTTGGCCACTGCTCAGGTTAGACGATGGTTTTAAGCCTGTTCCTAATTAAGTTTTCACCGAAAGCTTTGTTTTGTTGGCAGTTGATTTTTTGCTGAGATTGATTCTGGTTGGGCGCAGGTCAAGCCTTGGACCAACGCTTGGTTGCAATGAACTGGGCAGTCGTTGTTCTGGTAAGACTTGCAGGCCATCGAGCTCAATAGTGGTCTCTACAAGTTCGCCCTGTTGGCTGAAAAGGTCGAGCACGGTGACGGTCTGTTGTGGGGGCATTCTGTCGTTGAGTCTTTGACGGGGTCCACTACCCATGGCACCGAGACTAAGCAGATTGGCGGAACCTACACGGCTCGGATACCAGGCGTGATGGTGGCCACTAATGTATAGATCTACATTTTTGCGCAGAAGTAGTTGTTGCAGACGTTTTGGTTCGTGTAGCACTTCGCCTGCACGATTGCGTCCCTTTGTAATCGCATAAGGCGGCAGATGGCCCATCATCAAGCGCAATTTTGCCTGGTGAGCTTCTGATCCGTCTAGCTGGCTCTCGGCCCAGGCCCAGTCATCTGCTGAGACGTTGGCTGAAGAGGCATCAATAACTAGCACGAAGATTTCTCCATGACGAATGCTGTATCGGAAAGGGAATTGATGGGCATCAACAAATGTGAGACCAAGTGAGCCTTGGCGAGCATTCCAGAACTTCTGAGCATGCAGTCGATCGAGTTCAAACACATATCCCGAATGTCCGCGGCTGTTTGATGCGTCATGGTTGCCCATGGTTGGAGCGAAAGGCTCTTCTACAGTTCTTAGGGGCTGCAGTATCTGCTCATCAAAGGCAGACCACATGGCATCGAGCTGGTTTGCAGTGAGCCCGAGCTTCTGACCTGCAACCATGTCGCCTGCGCAAAGGACAAGATCGGGTTGCAGTTTGATTAAAAGCTCTAGGCCACGATGAACTTGAGACACGTAGCTGGTTGAGCCGTAACTTGAGTTGAGGTCGCTGATCAGTGCGATTCGCTGATCTCCCCTTGGCAGGTCAGACAAGAGAGACTGTGACGGAGCACTGATCAGGTTTGCGGCAAGGGCCCTATGAAGAAACAAGCTCGCCACTCCTGCTCCGCTAAGGCCTAGGAAGTCTCGGCGGTTAAGGGACATAGCGTTGAGGATCAGTCCGTTGTTTAGTCATTCTGGCTTGATAGTGCCAACTTGTAGTTGCCGATCATCCTTCGCTTCTCTCTCTAGTTACCCCTTTAGCTCCAACTTGCCCCGGTGCCGAGCACGATCAGCAGTTAGTGTGGAGGTGCAGGCTATTTCTCTACCGATAAATATGATATTACCATAAATTTCTTTGCTCGACTTAGAGGTGAATTTGTTGTTGTCGAAGCTCTTGTTGGCGACTAATTTTCACTTCTGCCCCAATCATGCGAATGGATTACTCGTATTTGCATAGCGACTTGCTTCGCTATTTATCGTTCTGTTGGCGTCTTCTTTGGGGGGCTTTCTTATCAATAAAGTATTTTTTGCAACTGTTTAGTGAACGATAATGTATTGCCAGGATTGTGGAGTATCTGGCAATTTAGAATTTTTTTGTTTTATTCGTGCAGATTATGGTTTTCTACTGAGCCCTTTTGGGGTGATCAACTGTTCATCTTTTATCTGTCTTTTCTAACTTTCCAAGATGACTTTATTGCTAGCTAGGATTTGGAGTATGGGTCGTTGTTGCTAGACCAAGTCTTGTAAGTCGTAGCTCCAGTTCCTGTATGCTGATCTTTTCACGGATCGATTGGATACGTGGTGTGGCCAAAGGCTGTACCGCACCAGTCGTACCAGCAAAAGATTGGCGCATAGAAAGGATTTTTGGAAACTATGTCTTCTAATCTTATACTTATTTTCATCTTATTTGCGCAAATTCATCTTAAGCAAATATTAATATCGTAGCCCTGCTTGTGATAGGGCTATCTCTCCTCAAGCCTTCTAGCAGTGGCAGTCAATGGTCTGGCCATGAAGTCTGAACAGCTTCTTGTTGTTTTCTTTGGATAGGGTTGTTGATCACATTGCGATTGAATGCTTTTAATGGCTTAAGGAATAGGGGCTTGTGTGTGTGCTAGCAATAGGGGAGTAAGAGCAGCAAAAATCAGATCAAATGGGCCTATCCATAGCGATTATTGCGACTTAAGCCCCAATCTGAACTAGGAATGATTTTCTTGAAGCTGGTTCCAACGCTTTTGGTGCGCCTGTTTTGGCTGCTGAGCAAATATGTCTGGCTTAATAGCTGTCCAATGCTTGGGTTGCTTCAGTTGTCTCTTTAGTTCGGCGATTCGTCGTCGATTTCACCGGGTTTTAGGAGAGTGCAGTCGTCGATTGCAGTCGGCAATCGTCATTCGAGAACCTTTATGCGTTAAATCCTTTGCGTTGAAGCCGTTGCGCAGGGGGGCACCAGCACTGTGCTGTGCTGTTGGCTGTATCCCCTAAAGAACTGCTGCAGAGTGTTCCTTTTCTTAAAGCTGACAGTTGAGGTTGAGACAGTCGTCCAGTTGCTTCTCTCGATGGTCCATCAAGGTGTCAAGCCATCTCGCTGCTTCGACGGGAGCAACCGTGCGATCTCGCAAGAAGTTACAGATAACGCGATAAAGGGGGCCTGCATCGGTCTCGACTCTTATTTGCTCGTCTAGCGCTAGAAGCTGCTCAGGTGTACTGCAAGAACGAAGTTGATCCACGATGGCTTCGCGCATTCTGTTGATCATCATTGCCGGCAAAGTTACGCCTGCCCTCATCCTGCCATCTCATGCCGCTTTCTTTGCAGCTATATCGCCTTCCTAAGGGGCTCTGAATTGTTGCTTGTTATGGCGGGGCGTGCTGATATGACCTGATTTTCGGCTAATAGGCCTTCCATTTCAAGACTTACAGAAAGGATGAATAGCCTCTACATTTCTCCGCTGACTTCTGTTCCCTGCTTTAGCATCGAGATTGAAAGATCATCTGAGTATTGCGGTGGATGCAACGCCAAAGGACAATTCAGAAGCCAACGCTCGGATCTCTCCACGCGAGAAAAAGCTTGGCATAGCCGTTTCTGTCTCAGTATTTGCTCTCAATGCTTTAGTGGTACTGATCTTGATACTGGATCGCACAGTGCCCTCGTTTCACGAGCTTTTGATGGGTATTTTGGATTGGATTAACTCACGGTGATTCAGAATCTTGTTGGATATTTGGCTGATTTCCTTCAGGCTTGACTGAATCCTTATGCAGTCGACGTGTCTTTTCATCGTTTTGGCCTCATGTCCAAATGCTAAGGATCTATTTGGCGACTTGCTCAGGCTTTGCTACCAACAGGGAAACTCGTCCTATTAGTGATGGATGAAACTCTTCCAATTTCCATGTTTGGTGTCTTCGGCTTACTTTGCTTTGTTGGACTTGACGATCTGACAATTGAACTTGCAACTTCTAAAATCACTAAATTCGGCTAATGCCTTTACCTTCTGAACTCGCTTGGTTAATTCCAGTGCTGCCTTTGGCAGGTGCATGCTTTGTAGGATTTTTGTTGATCAGTTTCAAGCTCACCATGAACCGGTTGAGTAAGCCGGTTTCATTCCTGTTAGTTAGCTGTGTTGGTGCAGCAGCTGTACTCAGTTACGCCCTTCTGGCGGAACAAAGGGCTGGAACTGCTGCCAGTAAGGTGATCTTCGACTTGCCAGGCTTAACTGATCTCAATTTACAGATCGGTTTTGTTGTAGACGGCATTGGTGCTGAGATGCTTGCGCTGATCAGCACTGCAGGGATGTTGTTGATGTTGTCCGCACATATTTATATGGTTGGCAAAAATAACTATGTGAGTTTTTTTACTTATCTAGGTTTTTTTACTAGTGCCTTGCTAGGCCTAGCCCTAAGTCCAAACCTATTAGAGATGTTTGTCTTTTGGCTGTTGGTTGGGATCTCTTCATCCCTTCTAGTTGGTTTTTGGTACGACACCAATGGCTCTTCCAAAACAACCCAAAACATTTTCCTGGTTGACCGTCTTGGTGACGTTGGATTTCTACTTGGTAGTCTTGGTTTGTTCTGGGTGACCAGAAGTTTTGGATTTGATGAAAGTGGATCCCTTCTCGAAGAAGCGATTGTCAGCGGTAAGCTTTCAAATCCAATAACTCTTCTCCTTTGCTTCCTTATGATTATGGGACCAATTGCAAAATTAATAGAGTTTCCATTGTATATCTGGCGTCCTGATGTATTGAAAGCACCCGTTCCTGTCTCGGCTCTCATTCATGCAACAACCCTTGCTGCTTCAGGTGTTTTTGTCGTTGCTAGGATTGAACCAGTTTTGGCTGCTGGAGCTAGTGCCTTGCCTGGAAGGGTTTTGGCCAATTTATTTGTTTGAGTCATTATATTTAGTTTCACAGGGAGAGTATTGATAGTGTTTAAGGTTAGCCGTAAGAAAGATGCTCACGTCTTTAAGATAGAGCTTAGAGAGAAGTAGAGGTTTCAATCTGTATGGTTTTATTGAATGCATTTGCAGTCAATAACCGTATGGATATTACGACTTAGAATAGTGCATCTATTTGCGAATTTTGGTTTTAATACTGCGCACCTTTCTGCCTTATATGTTGGCTACCGATTGGCTGCATTTACTTATTACATTTGATCCATTGGTTTCGTTGAGATGTTTTGTCAGCACCATTCATTCCTGAATCTGTAAGTCTGATTGTGCAAGTATTATCAGAATCAGTGCTTATATCAAGTAAATACGCTCTGCTTTTACAAGCAAGCTAAATGTATATACAGAACAACTATTTAATGAACAACTAAATCATAATTCAATTGAATTATTTTTTGAATTCACTCTTGCCCAGAGATATATTCTTTCACTGCTTTGTCCAGATGTAGGTGATCAGCCAGGCCAGCCCCGCTACTGTGAAAATAGGCGTTACAACGCTGGCAAGTGCTCCTAGGAACCCTGGCAGCACTGTAAACATCAAATTTACAATGTAAGGCAGAATTATGATGACAGCTGTTGCAATTCCAGCTGTTAGGGCAGTTTTTGCCGGGAGTTTCATGTTGTTGATTTTTGGCAATAGTGATGGGATCCGTGGAATAAGCTTAATAGTGCTTACTGTTTTTTGCTTTACATGCATAGCACCAATATATTGGCATTCGTCGAAGTTATCACTATTTGCACCGCTTAAAAGGGATTTTGCCAAATGCCTAAGGCAATAATGACTCTTGTCTGCTGAGGATTGATCCAAGTCAATTGGTGAAGATCACCCAGCTTGGGGGTTGTGTAGAGAAGTTGTGCCTGTGATGGTGAGCAAGCCAATGTCAAGGGCCTTGGACACCTTTTTCATACAAAGAACAATGATGACAACACTCAAGCCCTCCCACAAGACAGATCCTTGCTTGCTCAAACCCTCTCATACTAAGAGTTCATCTGTATGCTTACGTTGTGGTGGTGTTGGCTATTTGAAGTCTTCACCTGTTACATACCACACTTGTATGCTTTGCCTTGGCCGAGGCGTAAAACCAAAACATATTTAGCCTTCGGTTCGATCTATATTGGTAGAGTCAACAATAGCAATCAATAATTAATTCCTTTACATGATCCCAAGACATTTTTAAGTGATTGAAATCCTCAATTTCTTTATTTCTCCTCATTAGTCATCAGGACTGAAATGCTATTATTGTAAATAGCCACAACTAATTTTAGAGAATATACCAATAGGTGCAAAATGGATCTTTTCAATTGCATAATTAAAGAATCACTTACGCGCTTAAATACATCACTTTAAGAACTTTTAATATTGATTCATGCCCTTAGTTTAATCCTTGCTTACCGGTCGAATAGTTGGTGTTAACGAACCCATCCAACTTCACTATGACGTGCTTGAGGGCGAGCCTGCAGGCACTCTTCACGCCCCTCTTGCCAGCTGGTATGAATTTTGTCCACGGGAAAAGCTCACCAAGCTCCATATCTGGCAATTGTCGAGACATCCGGAGGGATTAGGTAATGGGCTTTAACTTTGCCGTTGTTGGGTTTGTATTTGATTTTTAGTATGTCAATATATTCATGGGCGACGGTGAATATTTTGGCTTGAGAGGAAAGGCACTTATTCAGTACCATTTAGTCATGACAAATGGTTGAGTCAGATCTATCAATACATGCTTTTTCAGAGCTAGCCAGGATCTTGGAATAGAAGGTAGGATATCTAATCGCCTAGCCCTTCACTCAGTCAATTCACTATCTTGCCTTAATGCCTGATGGGATATCCAACCAATAGTATTGATATATGAAACCATTTATGATTTTCGTTGACTTAGAATCCTCCTAATCTGATACCAGCACCGACAATCACAAAGGCAATTGATACTGTTGTAATGCTACGAATATGCCAAGATAATTCAATAAGATTGTCGTCGTTGAGATTAGGAATTAGTCTTATTTGTGCATGGAGAGCCAATGCAAAGGCGATAGCCAATAGGATCAATTTTGTTGTTAGTAGGGATGTAATTGGTGTCTGAAATGAAAAAAGTCCTCGCCCTCCTGGTAGATAGATCCATGTTAACCAGAGACCACTAATGACTTGAATTGCTAGCGATGTCACCCTTAAAGGCTCGAACATCTTTTCAAATGAGCGCACCTGAGCCACACTCTTTTCTTTGAGAGCGTCTGGCAGGACCCTTAGATTTAAAAGCAACTGTCCTCCAGTCCAAACCGTAGCAGCAAGGATGTGGAGTATGACCAGGACTGAGAACAACATTGATGTGCGAGCGTCTAACCAACAAAAATGGCTTGAATAGTAATCATTCTTGCAGGGATTAATGCCAATGTCTACTTTTGTTCAAATATTACTTTTTTGCGTTTTTTATTTTTCCAGGCCTTGATACTCTTTGATTAAAATAGGCTTCCAGTAGTTCGAATCAAAGGTTTTATAATTAATAGATTATACCTGGCGATAGCTATACCATTTAGATGATACACCCTCAAACGAATCATTTTTGCCTTCTTCAGGTCATTATATTTTGTATTACTCTTAATTATTTTGTCAACAAATAGACTACCGCAAAGGCTTTACTTATTAACAGTGTCATTTCTTGGTGGTTTTGTTAAGTAAAATCTTTCTTTTTACTGACTAATGACTTATCACTAATGCCCTTTAAATTATTTTGCCGCCCCTTCCTGCTTTTGCTTGAGCCTATTGCCCAATTACTTTGCTTCCTATCGTTTGCATTGACTCAGAACTACGCCTTAATGGTTTCTTTTGTAGAATCAGATGAATTGGAGACTTTCTTCGTTATGAGAGATAGGAGTGCGATAACGATAGTCTTTAAATAGCGATGGAGATATGATCTGTAAAATTTACCCAAAGAGTGGCCAGCGGCATAGGTGTTACGGATTAGACCTGCAACGAAGTTTAGAATCCATAGGATCGCTAAAACAGTAATAATTCCGCCGCCCACCTCGTAGATACGCCCAACAGAGTTAAGAAATGGCTCTAAATTGTCGAGAATGTGAATTGTTGTCATTGGATTGAGCTAGAAATTCTGGGTGCTTGGGCACATGCTTGCTAAGCTTGGAGTGTTTTTAGCCGATGGGGTTAGACTCTGACACTAGTGTAGACGATGTTGTTCTAGCTTTTTAGTATTTACCTGGATATTGCTAAAATAATCTTTTACTACATATAAATATTCTCAATAAATGATATTAATCTTTTAAAATTCGCGAGATATGCAGAAATGTATCGCAGTTAGTTTATTCGCATGGGATTCTAATTTATCGCAGAAATTTTGCTAAAGAATCCCTTACAGTTACTTAATTTTGTCTATAAGTTAGGCTTTGCTGTTCAAAAAGCATAAGCCTCAACTGTTTTCATCTAAAATCATTCAACTAGTTTTATCTTTCTTACAGTTGAGTATTCTTTTTGGCTTTTCTACAGTTCATTGACGCGTTACTTTTGTTTAAGACTGATCATTAGGCCTATAATTCCCCTTGTTAGGCGGTACGAAAGACATTTTCCTATTCTATACGCTCTTTATAATGCCCTAATCTAACCCATCTTGTTCATTTGTAGATAACGTTCTCTCTTTGCTGCTTTTACATCTCATTTTGCTTGCTCGACTTTCCTTTGCATAATTGATTCCGGATAGACTTGCTCATACTCTAATGTTTTACTGTGTATAAATTGTTACGTATTTCCCTTGACTGGTTTTCGCTGCATTCCTGGCCTCACGATGATAATCATTGTGGTTTGAAAGCTACTTTTGGATGATCAATTGCCTAATATCAATGAGAAAGACAACGGAATGAAGATTCTTGCGGTTGCTTGGATGTAGCGTCCGACTAACTAGATTCGTTGATCTGATGCAGATGCTCGCTTATTTCATTGCAACAGCAGCAGCAATTTCATTGATCGTTTCTTTGCTATATCTAGCGACATTCAAGGCTAGTGATAGCACTTATCCCCCGAGACGCGATAGTTTTGAAAATGTACCTTGAAAGGCCATTTCTGCAGAGTCATACTTGAGACTGATGCCAAGATGAACATACCCATTAACCGCCCAAATTCCTCACGGAAATTGATTCTATGGTCTCTGCAAAGCAATGGATTGCTTGTGCTTCATTCAAATTAATTCCTAGTCGAGAATTCTGTCGGCGGCATTCCATTTCTTGGTTACGCAGTCTCAGGCAATCCAGTTGACTTCTGGTTGTTGACTAGAGATATTTGCCTTGATCCCGGCAGGTCTGCTAAACATAAAGAGCAAACGGCTTCTATGCTTCTAGCTTTGCGTGCGCCTTTTCGGCTTTGCGTATGAGCTTTTGAGCTTCTTCTCGTGTCGCGCACAGCTCGGCTTTTTCCGCCAACCTTACGAGTTTTTTATGTTGCTTGGTCTTACCCATCATTAAAAACAAATACATATCACTATAACGTATTCGTCAGAGAATGCTTGTTGTCTTGACTTTATCTCTGATTAGAACTGCTAAACAGTGCGGTTAGCTGGTCTTATCTGCGGTTTAATTTGCTTGGTTGTTTCTAGCTTGAATGCTTCGTTGCTTGTGTAATTAGTAATATTATGTTCCTTTTTCTTTCTCCGTGAAGTTTTTATTAGCCCAATCCCTTTGCTTGTAGATCTTGTGCCCATCAATCATGCCTTTTCTCCTATTCATTAGGCCAATCCGTTCTTGGTAGCGCATATCTTCAATGGTTATCCTTCTAGTACTTGCTTTATACGAGTTTTCAATAATGCATTAGCTTGCAAAACTTCGAAATGGCTAGATGTTGACAAGTTTACGTTCTTGAGCCGATCATATCTGTGTTGGAAACGAGAGATCCTTCTCCAGATGGTCTTTCCAGGGTATAAGTTGCATCTACTGGTTACTATTGCTTGAGTTCCATGGGTTACACTTTCGATATCTCACGAGGTCTCTTGTTCCAGATGGTTGTTTCGTATGCTGATTTAATCCCTTACCAAAATCAACTTGACGTGTTGACAAATTAACTTACTTTGCCTAGTAAATGCAATCAAGAGGTCAACTTTCCCGTATTATAGGGGCCTTCCCTTTATACTTGAGGGCCAATGTTTAGCTTCGATCCATTTATTGTATTAACCAACTCAATCTATTTGATTTCAATTTAATTGATCACGTCTCAATGTTCTGTTGGTTGTAGTGAATTTGCGGTATGAATTTATTTATGCATAATTAAGTTTTAGATCTCTTGTATTCATAGCAAAAAGAAAACCTTTTGCTATTTTGAATCCATATGAAGTGCTTTTCTGAAACTTATAATGATGCCCTCTACAGTATCGATTACATTGATAATCACTGGTTGAATTCTTTGAGCAAGTTTGTTTAGGTCGTTTGCTAATAATCCAATTTCATAATTGTTTATTTTCAATCGATTCCTAAAGTCGTTCCATAGATCCTTCCTTGCGATTACTTTTATGCCCGGAAGGCTTGTATTCACAAGTCTCACCTGCTCTGAATGCGAGCTTCTGGGTATCAGCTGGACTTTGCGTATGCTGTTTTTATTGGCTGGACTGGACTTGGTTACAGTCATGACTCATTACATGGATAAATGCAACCACCCTCATAGAGAGGGCAATTGTTAAAGTATAACACCATTATGGCCTAGATTGTCAAATCCTTGTCCATAGCGCATCGAGTTGTTGTTTTTTTGTATCCAAACCAGCAATAACTTGTCGCAAGTTAATTGCTTTTCCCACTACGCAGCAAAGTTTATTCATTAGTACCTGACTAGGCTGTTCAATTAGTTACTTTTTATTGGCTCTCAGTCATCGTTGAGGCGTTTGGGCTAAAGCGAAACTTCGGCATTGAATTTTTTAAGCCTAGATTTAACATCACCGAATCTAAAACTTTCAGGCTTTTCAGTTCTCCTACACATGTTCTAACGAGCTTCTTATTCCATCTCAGCCATTTTTTCTTTATAGCCACCCATCTCCGCGATTTAGCTTAATCAAGTCTTCATACGGGTGTGTCTAGTGTTCAGATGCTCACAGTCCACACAAGTTCTTGTTCAGGGCTGTATCAATACTATTAATAACCAACCTTACCTCAGGCAATGGGGCTCCCAATTTCAGAACGATCTGAGCAACTTCCAGCAATGAGGCTTCTAGCAGTAGAAGGAGCTCAGGCTCGTGTTGACATTACTGATGACCCAGAAGAACTTCGCCTGATTGTTCGGGAGTTGCTTAATGGCCTCGATTTTGCGCCACCTCTAGACAAAACAAATATTGGCGAAATCGAAACCAGTAACAGCGAGGAGATCTTCACAGAGATTTATTGCTCTGGATGCGGTGAAGTCGAGACTTGCGAGTGCCCGGATCCCAGTGAACCGGATTTGCCCAGAACCCCTAGGCCGCTGTTATGAGTTCAAAGCAGGTCGTTCTCATGCTTGCCCAACTTTTGAGCGCAATTGTTGCCGGAGCCGCTCCTTTGGTTTGGGCAATAGCTGCTCATCCAGGGGTCTAACTTCAACACCCAAGCACAACTTTGTTCAGCTGAGATCAACTGTCTACCTTTGTTTAAGCGAGCTTGATCCCGCGATGAGATCCTCCTGTGATCTTGCCAATCCCAAATCACTGCCTTAGTAATCTCCTGTCGTGCGTCTGAGCATGCGCTCACCCCATTGATCTAGAGATCAATCACAGGCCTAATCGATTCACAGCAGCTTTCTGCTGACTTGTTTGTTTGCGTGGATCACAGCGCTGTAAACAAGAGTCATAAACCCTCAGACTTTTTTATGGGGTAGTCATCCCTCCCCCCTTTGGCACTAAGCTCATCTGATGTGATCACGCCCATGGTTCAGTTCAGAATGGTTATGTTGTGGATGTGATCCACAATGGTGCTGATCTATTGCTGAGGAACTCTCAGGAGGTCTATCTCTGCTGTGAATTCGTTTTAGTGAATAAACAACTATATTCATGCGTTGTTTGATCTCATCTGCCCTCGATTCCAACTTATTTTATTCAAAAATAGCATTTGATTCTACTTATGCAAAATTGTGGAGTCTGTGACCACCATCGCAGAACTAGTGATCAATTTAACTATGAAATTGTTCGCACAACTCATTGGGTTTTTCGCCATCATCCAGCACCAGCTCCTTTGCTTGGTTGGCTACTGCTCGATTCACGTCGTCACTTTGCAGGACCTATTGATTTCAAACCCGATGAAGCAGCTTCTTTGGGGAAGGCAATTCAAATTGGTAGTGGGCTTGTCCAACGGCTTACCAAGTGCGACAGGGTTTATGCCATTGCTTTTGGAGAAGGAGCTCAACATTTGCATTTGCATCTGATCCCACGCTTCCAGGTTGATCTTAATACCACTGCTTGGGCCGTTGCCGATCATTACCGTGCAGTGAGTAATGGGCAGCGAGCAGCAGTTGCTCCAACCCAGATTGCTGAATTTGTCAACCAGGCTCGACTTCTTGCGCAATCATTCGAGCTCTAGGCTTGATCCTAAAACCGACAATTAGCCTACTCTTTGGATAGTGGCTTTTTTGACTAAATGAACTTTTTAATCATTATTAAGATTCTGGATCTCTATGGTACACGCTCAATTCCACCGCTATAAATAAATAAGATTCCTACCATAAGAGGCGAATACAAGCATTGATCATGTAGAAGTTGTTTGGCAATGAATCCGTGCCAATCATCATTCCACAAACTGGTTTTAATCATATCTGCCAACACAATGCTCATGTCACTTCCATTTCATTAACTCAGTCTGAGAGCTCCTGGGCTGTCTAGCTGAGTAAGTCCAGAGGCGTCTTTTTTTTGGCTTTGTCAGGATGATGGCACCTGCCTTAGCTGTTTGTCCTCTCATCTGCCCAGCTATAAGCGGATCCCCAGTGCGGATGAAGGCTTTGAGCTTTTTGAGGTTGCCGTGGCTCAACTCAAGCCCACCCAGTGGTGCGTGGGCTTAGCGGAAGTGAAGAGTCGTCAGCTCGATTTCCGTGGACAAAGCCCTAAGGAAAACAAGAAGTATTTGAAGGGCAAGCCCGTCCCTCTTGTACGTAATTGTTCAGGCTCAATGTGGATGATTGATCGTCATCACCGTTTACGAGCACTATTGGATCTTGACCAAGACGCCACCACCTACGGATATGTGATCGAAAATTGTCCTGCAGAGGATGATTTAGACAGCCTTCACCTTTTGGCCGACCGTGGTTGGTTGTATCTCTACAACGGACGTGGCCATGGCCCCCTTTTGCCGCAGGGTTTACCTAAGAGCTTGTTAAAGCTTGAGGACGATCCGTACCGGAGCCTTGCTTGGAAGCTCAAAAGGGAAGGGCTGATACGCCCTGAACCATTGATCCCATATCACGAATTTCGCTGGGGAACCTGGCTGCGCAGCCGTGCGTTACCGCCTTTTTCTAGTACGTGCCTTGAACCGGCATTGCCGGCTGCTCGCAGTTTGGTGCGTTCCAACGCTGCCTCCCACCTAGCTGGCTGGATTGGTTGAGTTCACCTTTCATCAGACGAAAGTCATGCAGAAGACGGAAGTGGTCTACTAGACCATCAACTTCTTGAGTTGCTCAGTTTTTCAGTTTGCCTGAACGTCATCAGGACGTTCTGGCACTTCGGGGGGCATTCTTTTGAGCCGAAGTGATTGAACCTGTCGTTGATCGCTTCTTTCACTTTCGCCTGCGGCATCTACTTCAAGGGGGAGCGCAGATGAACTCCAACCCCGTGGAACACTTGAGCACCTTTTTAGTCTTTAGCTCAAAAACAGTCATTGTTGTTACTCATGCTAAAAGTTGGTTTGAATATGAGAAAGACGGCATGTTTGTCCTCTCCTGTTAATTGCCGATCTCATTTGTAGGTCAACATCAACCTCTTCCCCTGGCTTTTAAGTGGTGGTAGCGGGGTGGAGATTTGAACCCCTGCCTTCGTGTTGTGAGCTCACAAAATATGGTTGTTTTCCCTTGCAGTCACTAGCGCTTTTAAACTACCTATCATTCCATGACCTCCACGATAAATCCCCCTCCCCACTCTGGCCCGGGGGTTAGTTCTCCTCGCCTTAGCTATTTCGTGGCTCTTGCTTTAGAAGCTAAGTACTGATCCATGGCTCTCCTTGCTGGGAGCTGAACGTCATGGCTAGACGCACTGGCCATCTGACCCTGTAGTTTTTTGGCTCCTCTGTTCAATGATGTTTTACGTCTCAGTTAACTGGATCGCCATATTGAAGTACTCAATGGTTGAGCGATGGAAATCAACAGTCCCTTGGAGCGCCCTTAGTCAGTTCGGTCATTGATCTAGTAGAAAAGGGGTACTGACAATCAAAAGAATGATCCATCCTTTAGCTACCGTGTTTGCCGCTCTATTGCTTTGTACTCCCGTTAATGCGATGGGATGTTCTGGAGATCACTCTCACAAGCATGACGGTGCTTCAACAGAGAAGACGTCTGAGTCCCCAGACACCACCAGCAAGAAAAGCCTCGATGCTGCTAAGGGCCAAGCAGCATCGAGCTCGAATAACTGACACCTTTTAAAAATAAGATCTTTTGTATGACAAGGATCAACTTGGTCAAGCCTAGTGAATTATCTGATCAACATTTAGTTGCGGAATATAGAGAAATTTTTATGGTTGGTTCCGCACTCCAACGCTCACTAAAGTCAAAAAGTTGGGAGAGAACGAAAGAACAACTCCCCAAAGAATTTACCTTGAATATTGGACACGTTAAGTTTTTCTATAACAAAGGTATGTATTTGCATAAAAGATATTTAGACCTCATAAATGAAATGAATAGCAGAGGCATGCGTCCAGATCCAGAACGTCAATTCAAAAAAGAACAGTGGCCAATTGACTTTTATAAAGACTGGGAGCCTAATGCAAAAGACATTGAGCTAATAAGAAAAAGAATCAAAGAAAAAATCAATCAAAAGCCGAATTGGTATCGCTGGACAAAAAAACAAGATGGTGATTCACCAGGCAAGACGTCTGACTAGTTTTTTGCTGTAGAAGTCAGGTGCTGATTCGCGGATCTCGATGCTGGGAGCTGCGTGGTGTCAGCGGATGGGTCTGGGCTTCAGTGCCTCAACCACGGGCCGCCTAGTGGCAGCCTGGATTCTTTCCATCTCGTGCATGCCTTCCAGCTGGCGATGGATGCAACGCAATTGATGCCTTAGGGACTCAGCGTCTTCTAGGTGAGCAACACCAACCATTGCCGCTTCGATGTGGCTCTTGGATTCGATCAGATGCAGGCAAGTCGCCGATCCCATCTCAACGCTCATAACTCTCCTTTGGATGACCCTATTCAGCCAAACTTTTTTGGCCTATGTTGTGACAACGATCACGAAATGATGTTGCTCGTGGCAAATGTCTGGAGTCCCTCATAAAGGTTGTCGTAAGTGAACCTTTTTATGGCCCTGTCAGGAGTTTGATTTGGTGGCGGGGGGGGAGATTTGAACTCCCGACCTTCGGGTTATGAGCCCGAAGAACTATGCTCAGATCCATTGGTATCACAGGCCTCATGTATAGAGGTGGGGGTATTAAGTGGGGGTGCGTATGGCTCCGTCCCCCTCTAGGCAGCTTTAGAGAATTGCTTTTTCCATAGGTATAAAGAGATCACTACTAAGAGCAGGCAAATTTCTACAGATCTGATTTGCAATCACCAAGTTGCAGACAATTATTTACGGACAGCGACAGCTAGTTGCAGAGCAATAGAGCTCTTTAGCTCTTGAGATCTCCTGATTTCCTCAGTTGTTTTGTTATTGAGCCCTTTCGTGTTGCTTTAAAGGGTCAGCGGATCTTGGAATTCTGTGCCCTGCATATCCTCATCGTTAGCAATGGTATCGCCATCAGCACCGATTACCCCTGAAGTACCAGGAGCTTCAAGGGAGCTGACGTAGTCGCTGGAGGCCTCGGTGGCATTTTGATCTTTAAAGGAGTCGTTATTCCAGGCTGCATCACCTGTTGTGCCTTGCTCATCGAGATCGCTCCAAGAGAACTCTTCTGAAGAACCGTGGAAGTCTTGATCACCGTTGTGGAGAGTTTGGCCCCAATCTTGATCAAGCTTAGCTAGATCAGCCAGATCGATCTTGCCGCTGAAGTCAGCATCCACATCACGGGCATAACTGGCTTCCGAAGCAACTTGAACAACGTTGCCGTTTTCGTCTTGAACAGCGTTGCCACTTTCGTCAGTTTTATCGACCAGTTGTTGCCTTGCAGCCCCTGCATTGAGGTAGGCGAGGTCTTTCATTGAGACCCGGCCGTCGTAGTTGAGGTCACCTTGGAAGGTGATCAGGTTGCTGGAGCCCTTGTTATTGACAAAGACATCAGAGTCATCGGCTTGCAGGCTGAGGATGCCATCGGAGAGATCCAGCACATTTCCTGCAGCACCCGTGATTTCGATATCAGCAACAAGCTCAAATGATTCACGATCCGATTGATCAAATTGGCCTTTGACATACCTACCGCTTTTAACGTTGCTGATGTCATCAACAAAGTGATAGTCGCTTAGTTGAGCATTGTCGTTGTCGTAGGCCGTCACTTGAATGTTGTTGGCATCAGTGTTGCCAACATTGAGCCATTCGGTTGTTGCGGTGATCGTGTCACCAGAGCGAATGAGGTTGGTGTAGGCCGTATCAGAACCAATGACCCTCTGACTACCAAGAATCAAACCATCATCGACCTCATAGATGTTGATCCCAGCTGAATAGAGCTTGACTTCAGTGCCATCAACATGAATGTCTCCACCGAGATCCCTAAGGCTCTTGATATCACGGTTGAGCAATCCACTGCCATCATCTTCTGTATAGGAGCGAGAGAAGACGGTTTCATCGTTATTGGCCTCGATTTCAAAGATCAGTGGGCTAACAGCAAGGCTGCCATCTTCTTGTAGGTCTACGGTTTTGAGTGCGCCCTCATCAAAATCAAGAATTAAAGAAGCAAGTATGCGCTCCGAGGAGATGCCATCGCCTTGCGATAGATCCGAGAGGCTAGAAGCGGCGATGCGAACAGCACCTGTTTCGTTATCGATGTGGACAGCATTGGCCAGAGGAAGATCGGTGCCAATTTGAATATCCGAGGCATTGATGGCTTGGAAGATCAGTGGATTGAATTTGAGAGTGACATCAGCACTTTCAAGGTTGTATTGATCGGTAAGAGATTGAGCAGTGATTTCGAGTTTGTAGCGATCAGTGCCATCAACGCCTTGGCCTAAGACAGCTAATTGATCAAGAGCCTCGTTGGAATCAGCACTAAAGAGCTTGTAGTTAAAGGCAACAGCACCTGAACCATCGACTGGTGTTGTTGAGGTGTAGTTGATTTGAACAGAAGGCTCAAAAGCACTTTCATGAATCTCAATGCCTTCTGGAACAGAAACACTCGTCAGGCCAGTTCCCTGAAATGCCTGATCACCAATTTCTGTAACGCTATTTGGTATCTCAACACTCGTTAGCTCAGTGTCAAGAAATGCACCAGAGCCAATCGATCCATACCCTTCTGGAATAATTACATCATTTCCTTGTTCTTCAATGAGACCTTCAGCATCTGATTTAGTTAGTTCTGAATTTTTCAGCTTGATTGAAACAATCCGATCAAAAGCTGCATCATGTATTTCAGCTCCTTCTGGAACAAAAACATGCTTTAGACTAGTGCCAGTAAATGCCCACTGAGCAATTTCTGTGACGCTATCTGGAATTAGAATACTCGTTAGTGACATACAGTTCGCAAATGCACCATGACCAATGGATTTGACGCCATCACCGATATCAACACTTGCTAGAAGGTTGTTATAACCAAATGCCCGATCACCCATCGATATGACACTATCTGGAATTACAACACTCTTCAGCTGAGTACGCCAAAATGCATTTCTGCCAATTGAAGTAACGCTATCTGGCATCTCAACACTTGTTAGTTGAGTACTGCTAAATGCTTCATTGCCAATTGATGTGACGTTATCTGGAATGACAACACTCGTTAAACTGGTGCCCTTAAATGCATTGTCTTCAATCGAATCATACTCTTCTGGAATGATTACATCA
Source organism: Prochlorococcus sp. MIT 1303 (assembly GCF_001631965.1). Lineage (NCBI taxonomy): Bacteria > Bacillati > Cyanobacteriota > Cyanophyceae > Synechococcales > Prochlorococcaceae > Prochlorococcus > Prochlorococcus sp. MIT 1303. Next base: position 115,649 of record NZ_LVHK01000042.1, on the reverse strand, counting down.
TTCCCTTGATCTTCAATGAGGGCTAATGCATCTGTATGGCTTAGGGAAGTGGATTGTTCTTGGTTTATGTTTAACCTTTGTAACCTCACTTCGCCGTCGTACCTGTATGCGAAGGCAAATGAGTCATCGGTTAAAGGGGCAAAAGCATAACTACCAACACCTTCTGTGCCATCAAGATCTATTCTGCTTATATCTAGAAGCTCGCCGTCACTTGAGAGGGCGTGGATTGTTGGTTTGTAAATGTAATTTTGAAACTCTTGATCACGGAATTCGGTATCTGGGAGACCAGTATTTGTTGCCGCAAAAACTCCTGAAGAGTTGACGGCCAGTCCCATCCATTCACCACTTGTATATCCAATATTGGTTGACCATTGAGTGCTGCCGTCAGCATCTAACTTTACGACCTGATTGTCTCCTCCGAGAAAATATATATTGTCCTGATCATCAACGGCAACTTGAGGATTAAAGGATCTAGAACCAACTTCCAACTCAACCCCCCCGTTCCATCCCACGGGATGCATGCTCGTCAATTGTGATGTGCCAGGATTTTGAGTATCGCTGGCGATATATATATTGTTTGAAGAATCTGTCGAGAGTGATGTGGCAAAGCTTGCGCCATAAGAATCCAACTGATTCATCCTCTTTGACCATAGAACTTCGCCTTTGGGATTCAGTTTATAAAAAAATTGATCTCCAAGTCCTTGGCGTCCTACGGCAATAATATTTCCATCTTTGTCAATTGTACTTACTTCAAACATTGGCCCGTTATCTTTTTCAACTTCTGTGCTCCATTCGTACAATCCTTCGTTGTTTACTTTCGCAATGACAGCAATGTCTGAGTCCCAGCGATAGCCAGTGTGAATAACTCCACCATCAGATGTTATTGAAATATCACCATCGGCTTTGAAGTCATCAATGTGCTCGCTGAGTAATTCGGATTCAAAAAGCAGTTCACCATCAGGAGAATATTTGAAGGATTTTATGTAATTATCATTAGCATGATTCCCGTTAGTGCCTATGGCTATTGAGTTTTGATTGTCGACAGAAATTCCACTTAGAACTGTAATTCGATTGTCAGGTAATCCGATGGCATTTTTCCATTCACTATAGTAAGATATCTGCGACAATTCTTTGTCGGTGACTACGAAGACGAAATCCGAACCTGGAATTTGTTTTGTGTGCTCGGCATCCGAATAAAACCTTGCAATAAATTTTTCAATTCCCTCTGTTTCGCCATCGTTGGCGAATTTTAAGTCTAGCTTCGCATTATTTCCTTCAAATTCAATAAATCCCGTGGAGTTACTGCCTGGGGAAAGCTCTTTCTCGGATATCTTGAGACGATTTGTATCCCCATCGTACATATAGACTGAATAGTAGATGTAATCGGGGTCTCCGCTTTCCAGCTCGAAAGATGCTTCTAAATTATCTCCTTCTAAAAGTTGAGCACTATTAATTATAGGTTTTGATAGTTTTAATTCCATCTGCTTTAAAGGGTCAGTTGATCTTGGAAGACATCGCCTTGAATGTCGTTGTCGTTGGGATCTTCGTTGCCATCAGCACCGATCACGCCTGTTGATGTTGGTGATTCCAGTGAGTCGACGTAGTCGCTGGAGCCGACGCTTCCTGTTGTTAGGCCACTAGCCTCATCCCACTCACTTGTCCCCAATAGCCTGCTCCCAGCCTTGCTTACATCGCCAGCAGTTTGTTGTCCGTATAGGTTCAGGTTGTTTTGAATGGGATTGGAGGCAACCATGAAGACCTCTTCAACCAGGGGAAGGAGTATGGGCTTGGATCAGTCGTAGGAAAGGCATTTTAAGTATTCTACATTCAGGTTTTTGTTTGTTCCAATCTCTTGACATCTTGAAAGCTTTTGGAGGAAAGGGTTTTTAGTAAATCCACTCAGTCTTGTTTTCAGATTCAGGAGTGGCTTTTGTCTTTTGGGTGGAAGCTCTTAAAAGCACTGCTCGTAGATAAAGTAAATGCATGTCTTTGAGCTTTTCTTTTGTAAGTGTGGGTAGACAATATGGCATTAGATAATATTTTGCCTAGGCAAATACTCTGGCTATTCTTGTACTTAAAGATCTGAGGAATCCTTCCCTTAGTTCGAGCGGTCTTCCCATGCGCAGTTGTGCATCCTTAGCCCGTAAATCGCCTACAAGACGGTCCCAGGTGTTTTCGCTTGATCTGACCCTGCCTTTTTCCATGACGCCCTTCCCGTTCATTTTTAGTCTTCCGTACACTCCCCACTGGTGGGGGTATTACCGCTAAAAGTGGGTGCAAATACGAGCAAGTAGAACAGGTTGGGCCTTCCTGTCAGTTTTAGAACTTCCTAGTCGCAGACATTAAAAAACCCCTCAGAGAGGGGCTTTGAAGTGGTGGCGGGGGGGAGATTTGAACTCCCGACCTTCGGGTTATGAGCCCGACGAGCTACCAGACTGCTCTACCCCGCGGTGACCCTCAAAGCATACCTTTTGAGGCTTGTCCAACCTGGTCTTTGTTTAGGTTTCCTGGTATCGAAGAGCGCCGGCCACTTCCAGCTGCACACCTGGAGCAATGAGCAACACCTGTTCCTCTAATTCTTGGAGTCCGGTTGGGGTGAGCCAATCAAGTTGGCGAAGTAGGTGGAGCGCTACAGCATGTTTTGCTCGTTTGGATCCGTCTTCTACTTTGATCGCCACACCCATCCCTTCACCAACGCGACTTAGACATTGGACACCTTCTGCTCCACCCTTGCTCACGATTTGTCCGTGAGCTCGTCGCATGAGCTCAGTGTCAAATCGGCCTTCCCCTGCTACGAGTTCAGGATGGGCCAACATTGCCCTAATCACTTGTTCCATTTCTGCCTGACGTGATGCCCCGAGGTGGGCATAGAGCAGAGCTATTTGGTCTAGCCGTAGGCGAAGGGTTGGTGCTCCACAGTCATCCCTGGCAGCTACGAGCTCGTCGGCCGGTAGCCCAAGCAGTTCGGCTATGCGTCGATTCACCTCGACTTGCAGAGGATGGTTGCCTTGCAGGTATGAATCAAGGGGCCAACCCATTTTCTTGCTCGTCGCAAGAAAGCCAGCATGTTTCCCGGAGCAGTTGTGCTCTAGCGGGCTCGTGCCTCCTGTTGGAATCGGGCATTGCAGCAGGCTTGGGTCTAGCTCGGCATTCCAAAGCAACCTGAAGGCTTCGCGGGCATGGGCGGCTGTCCCTGAATGGGACCCACAGCAGATTGCTAATCCTTTTTCCCCACAGTTCATTTGCTCTGCTGCACCACTACTCAAAAATGGCAGTGCTTGAAAGGGCTTTAGAGCTGAACGGATGAAGGTTTCAAAGTCTGCACAGCCCGCTCGCATTAGGACGCGCCCTCGCCCATCGCAAACCACAGCATGCACACGATGGATCGACTCCACGCTGGAGCCACGCTTAAGGCTTACTTCAAGAGGCGTTGTGCTCGAACGCTGGGAGCTTCCGAACCAGGTTGGAAGATTCATGCTCAAGCAGACTTTTGGGCTTCAGAGAGCCTGGCAGAGACTCGCCCCCTTTGATGATGAAGCTTGTGATGAAGTCCATGGTTCGTGCCAAATAACCAAGCAATGGAACTTCGAGTTGGTGTTAATTGCTACTCATTCAAAGTGGTGTTTTTAAGTCTCAGGATGCTTGAGAGAGATTCGCGCTCATGAAGCCGTGATGCTTTCCATGACTCCAGAAGGCTTCCAGGTCGTAAAAGCCTCGTTCGCTTGGCTGTAGAACATGCACGATTAATTCGCCGTAATCCAGCAGAGCCCATTTCCCTTCATTAAGACCTTCGCTTCGCAATGGCAGTCGATCGGCTTCTTCCTCAAGGCGGTCTTGAACAGATTTGGCAATCGCTCGTACTTGGACTTCAGACAGTCCTCCGGCAATCACCATCCAGTCCGCCAGACTGGAAACCTCATCGATACGGATCAGTTGAATGTCTGTCGCTTTGCGATCGTCGCAGGCTTCAGCGGCCATTGCTGCCAGCTGTTCACTATCCATAGACGTTCTCACTGCTTACGGATTGGCGAGATCCTTCCTGTTCAGCCATCTCTGCTCGCGCTTTGCCAGCACTTTTCCTAAGGGCTTCCAATCGATCTTCATAGAAGCTGCGCTTCTTCTTTTTGCGGGTTTGTTCCACAAGCTCCTTTAGCGCTCCTCCGAGGCTCTTGTAGGCATTTGGCACGCTGTAATTAAAACGACAGGCCAGATCGATGGCCCGTTCATCGGCAGCGATCGCATCCTGAAGCCGCTTTTCAGAGTTGTTCTTTAAGTAGAGGCGATATCCAGCGAAGCCCGAAAGACCTAGGGCCATTAGTAGCAACAATCCGTCTTGAACCCAGAGTTCACCAATTGCACCGCCGAGGCCGATGGCTAGAGCAGCCATTTCCCAGCCATCGCGTGGAATGGTGTCGTTCTGGACTCGACCGACTTCATGCCAGAAGAGCAAGTTGCGATGGTCGAGCGCGAGATTGTCCCATTGTTCGAGATCGATTTGGATCTCGACCTCATCGCGTCCGATTTCCTCGAGGGTAATGAGCGGTGGATCTACCGCTGCTGCCGCCTCCACGAACACCCAGCTCTGCATCTCTGGCGGCAGCTGCCCCTTAAGGCGCTGGAGTTCGCTCATGGTGTTGATCTCTCTCCGTACTCATAAAGCTAGCGACTACATGGCGCCAGGGTGTTTTTCCTGAGTTATCTCTGACGTTGCGTGGGAAGCTAGTCGCGTTTGGCCAATACCTGAAATTCCATGCCCCGTAGGTCTGATCTGCGTCGCATCCTGCTGCTGGGGTCAGGTCCGATCGTGATTGGCCAGGCCTGTGAATTTGATTATTCCGGCACTCAAGCATGCAAGGCCTTGCGGGATGAGGGTTTTGAGGTGGTGTTGGTGAATTCCAATCCGGCCTCAATCATGACGGACCCGGAGATGGCAGATCGCACCTATATCGAGCCGCTCACACCCGAGGTAGTGGCTCGTGTCATTGAGTTAGAGCGCCCTGATGCGTTGCTGCCAACCATGGGCGGCCAGACGGCTCTTAATTTGGCGGTGGCATTGGCTGAAAATCACACACTCGAACGTTTTGGCGTTGAGTTGATCGGTGCAGATCTCGCTGCAATCCGAAAGGCCGAAGATCGCCAGCTGTTTAAGCAGGCGATGGAGCGTATAGGAGTCAACGTTTGTCCTTCAGGGATTGCTTCCAGCCTCAAGGAGGCAGAAGAGGTTGGTGAAGTGATTAATAGTTTTCCACGCATCATCCGACCAGCCTTCACTCTTGGCGGCAGTGGTGGTGGCATTGCTTACAACCCAGAAGAATTTGCAGCGATCTGCAAAAGCGGTCTTGATGCCAGCCCGGTTTCTCAGATCTTGATCGAAAAGTCGTTGTTGGGTTGGAAGGAGTTTGAGTTAGAGGTGATGCGTGATTTGGCGGATAACGTTGTGATCGTCTGTAGCATTGAAAATCTCGATGCGATGGGTGTTCATACAGGAGATTCCATCACCGTTGCTCCTGCGCAAACTCTCACCGATCGTGAGTATCAGAGGCTTAGAGATCAGTCCATTGCCATTATTCGTGAGATAGGTGTTGCTACGGGGGGTAGCAATATTCAGTTCGCGATCAATCCAGATGATGGCGAGGTGGTTGTTATTGAAATGAATCCGCGCGTTAGTCGATCATCAGCGCTGGCCAGTAAGGCCACGGGTTTTCCAATTGCCAAGATTGCTGCTCGTCTTGCTGTGGGTTATACCCTTGACGAAATTATTAACGACATCACGGGTAAGACACCAGCGTGTTTTGAACCCACAATTGATTATGTCGTCACGAAGATCCCGCGATTTGCGTTTGAGAAGTTTAAAGGCAGCCCTGCTGTTCTCTCTACTGCAATGAAGTCTGTGGGGGAGGCTATGGCGATCGGTCGCTGTTTCGAAGAGTCTTTTCAGAAAGCGATGCGTTCTCTGGAAATCGGGCGGGCTGGTTGGGGTTGTGATCGGCAGGAGCCAGAACTTACGCCTACAGAAATTGAGCGTTTGTTGCGCACGCCTTCTCCTGAACGGATCATGGCAGTTAGAACAGCGATGTTGGCCGGACGCAGTGACCAAGATATTTACGCTTTGAGCAAAATTGATATTTGGTTTTTAGCCAAATTACGCCATTTGATCAACATTGAGACAACGCATCTGCATGGACGTAAATTAGATGAATTGGATGAGGAGTCTCTACTCTGCTTGAAGCAGCTTGGCTATTCCGATCGTCAGATTGCTTGGGCGACAGGTTCTGAAGAGCTCGCTGTACGTGCTCGTCGTGAACTGTTAAATATCAAACCTGTTTTTAAGACAGTCGATACTTGCGCTGCCGAATTTTCATCTACTACTCCATATCATTATTCAACTTATGAGCGCCCCCTGTACCGTCTTGATTCTGATGACCAATTGTATAAACTTGAGCCGGAAAGCGAGGTCGTTGCAGATGAGCGATTAAAAGTGATGATTCTTGGCGGCGGTCCTAATCGCATCGGCCAAGGAATTGAGTTTGATTATTGCTGTTGCCATGCTTCATTTGCTGCGCAGGACAAGGGATTTGTCACTGTGATGGTTAACAGTAATCCCGAAACTGTCTCCACTGACTATGACACCAGTGACAGACTTTATTTCGAACCTCTTACTCTTGAGGATGTACTCAATGTGATCGAGGCTGAACGGCCTAATGGTGTCATCGTTCAGTTTGGTGGTCAGACCCCACTCAAGTTGGCGATTCCCTTGCTTCGTTGGCTAGAGAGTTCGATCGGAAAGTCAACAGGCACACGTATATGGGGTACATCACCAGAATCAATTGATCGGGCTGAAGATCGTGAACAGTTCGAGGCGATCCTGCGGCAGCTTCAAATTCGCCAGCCTCGTAATGGCCTGGCTCGCAGTGAAGAAGATGCCCGAGCCGTAGCACTTCGCATTGGTTATCCCGTTGTTGTTCGTCCCTCTTATGTGCTTGGAGGCCGAGCCATGGAGGTGGTCTTTGATGAACAAGAATTGAATCGCTATATGGCTGAAGCGGTTCAGGTCGAACCCGATCATCCAGTGCTTATCGATCAGTATCTGGAAAATGCTGTGGAAGTTGATGTTGATGCTCTCTGTGACTCTGATGGAGTTGTTTTGATTGGCGGTTTGATGGAACACATTGAGCCTGCTGGAATTCATTCTGGTGATTCCGCTTGCTGCCTTCCCTCCATCTCTCTTGGTGAGCAAGCCCTTCGCACGATTCGTCTCTGGAGTGAAGCGTTGGCCCTTGCGCTCAAAGTTCAGGGGTTGATTAATCTGCAGTTCGCTGTCCAGCGGGATGAAGCGGGTGATGAGCAAGTGTTCATCATCGAGGCCAATCCTCGTGCTTCTCGTACCGTTCCTTTTGTGGCTAAAGCCACAGGAGTACCCCTGGCCAGGATCGCAACTAGGCTCATGGCAGGAGAGACCTTGGCGGCTGTTGGACTTACGCATGAGCCTCAACCACCCCTTCAGTCTGTCAAGGAAGCCGTATTGCCATTCCGTCGTTTCCCTGGGGCCGATTCGGTGCTTGGCCCGGAGATGCGCTCCACTGGAGAAGTGATGGGTTCAGCCTCCAGTTTTGGCATGGCGTTTGCCAAGTCTGAAATTGCAGCTGGTGATCCCCTACCAATTCGTGGAACTGTCTTTCTTTCTACTCATGACCGGGATAAGCCAGCGCTACTACTTGTCGCTGAAAGGCTGATTGAACTTGGCTTTGATCTCACGGCCACTTCCGGAACTGCTCAAGCCCTTAATCAGGCTGGATTGAACGTTCAGCCAGTACTCAAGGTTCATGAGGGACGTCCCAATATCGAAGATTTGATTCGCTCTGGTCAGATTCAGTTGGTGATCAATACACCTATTGGCCGTCAGGCCGCTCATGACGACAAATATTTGCGACGAGCAGCTCTTGATTACTCCGTGCCTACCCTTACGACGATTGCTGGAGCACGAGCTGCTGTCGAGGGAATCACGGCACTCCAGCAACAGTCACTATCCGTAGCGGCCCTTCAAGACATCCATGTTTGATCTCCCATTAGGCTTGCTCAACTGAAATTCTTACCGTGATCGCTAACGCTTCTCCTATTGTTTTGGCTCCTGGTAGTGATTGTCGAGAACTATTTCAGGCGGCTTATGAGAATCGCTACACCTGGGATCCGGTCTTTTCTGGTTATCGGGGTCGGTGTCTCTGGGTCAAGGATGATCGCGTCGTGGAAGGGCAGTTTGAGTTGGGAGCAGATCTCAAGGCCCATGTTGATGGTATAGAAGATGAATTGATCGCTAAGGCTGTCTCTTCCCAGCTATGGGAAGTTGCCATACATCGAGTACGACGCAGTTTTGAAAAGACCCATGGTGAAAACACTTTTACCGCAGGTGACAACGATGATGTTGGCTTAGAAGTGATCGTTGGAGGTAAAAATCTTGGTGATCGTTATCGCATCAAAAATGATGTGGTCACGATGGTTCATCGCCATATTCACGGAACAGTGGTGACCATTTTTACAAAAAGTACGACGAATACAGGTTATGGCTACCTAAGTCATACTTATAGCAGTCAATACCACGACCCAAAAACAAATGAGCCTACCAGTGGTATGAGTCAGTTCACTGATACTTTTGTGCCCTTGGCTGATGATGGCTTGTGGGTATTGAGTGAAAGGTTAGTGAAAAAAGATGCTTTTGCTGGAACGGCTGCTGAACAGCAGTTGTTTAAGTTCGTAGAACTTGAACAACTTTGAAATAAATGATAATGGTTGTCAATTTGGTTCAGATTAATATAGGCAGTCTTTGCTTGATTGTCAGTGATGACAGCGTTGATTGTGTTGAAAAAGCCAATCAATTCTTTTAAGTCTTTCTGTTTTTAGCTGTCATCAAAATTATTTTGACTCGAATAACAGTTTCATCTCTGATCGACCAATTGTCATCCTTATCTTGCTCACAGCCAGCTTGATGATCTTAGGGGTGGGCTTTATGCCCTTGAAACGCCGATGGTATTGCTTTTCATCATGCGGGTTATTGGGCTTTAGCTTTTATGAGGCTAGAACAATAGTTCGCAGACTTTGCTGATATCAACTTTGGGCCACCATGGCCATGGACATGACACTGGCACTATTTCAGGTTTCGCTGGTGCAATCTCTCTTGCTGATCGAGGGTTTGTCTGGGCTGTTGCTCATACCCTTATGGGCTCATGGTTGTTCTTCGCCTGATTGGCTTTCTAGTGAGTGCGATTGCGAATATTCTTTGGTCTCAGCAAAAACTACCGATTTGAATGGGGGTAGACGTGAGGCTGCAAAACGTCACTTCAAGATGCGTCTGGTACAGGGGTGACGTCTTTGAGTTTTTCATTCAATTGCATTGCCAGAGTCTGACGCCCCAATGCAAGCACTTTGAGTGTGTCTTCGTGCATGCGTAGTTGGGCATCAGCAACTTGCATGCCACGGACCAGTTCCTTCAATTCATCTGGTAGTGAATTCAGGTCGTAACGCTTACCTTCAAAAGTGAGTACAGGGTCAGGCTTGTTAGCTGCAGAGTCAGTCATCGTGTTTGAGTTCTGTTCTTGAGTGTCATTGGTACTTTTGGACCTACCTAAGGGCCATTTCGGAGCCATTTTCAGGGGAAACAGAGCATTACCTTTAGCATTGAAGCAAAGGTTGGATCTTCATTCTATGGGATGCGTTCCATCTCTTAGTCTCTCTTTGAGACACTCTGCAAATCACGAATGAACTGTCGTTCGCAGAGCTCTCTATAGCGACCCGTACGGGCCATTAGTTCGTCATGGCTGCCACGATCACTGATACATCCTTTTTCTAGGACAACAATCTGATCGGCTTCCTGAACAGTTGCCAGACGATGGGCAATGACAATAACCGTACGTCCTTGCATAGCACGACGTAGTCCAAGTTGTATCGCTGCTTCTGCTTCTGCGTCTAGTGCACTAGTGGCTTCATCCAACAGCAGTACGGCTGGGTTGCCGAGCACGGCTCTGGCAATTGCGATGCGTTGAAGTTGGCCACCAGAAAGATTTGTGCCTCGTTCTTCCAATTGAGTTGAATATCCTTCCGGTAATGACACAATGAAATCGTGAGCGTTGGCAAGGCTTGCTGCTTCTTTGACCTCGTCCTGGCTCGCACTTCGACCGAAAAGAATGGCTTCCTCGACGCTGCCAGAGAAGACTGTTGTTCGTTGCGGCACCAAGGCCACTTGACGTCTCAGCTCCTGGGCTTTCACCTTGCCGAGCTCATGGCCATCTAGAAGAATCTTTCCTTGCTGGGCCGTGTTGAAGCGTAAAAGTAATGAAAACAGAGTGCTCTTGCCAGCACCAGATGGACCCACGAGTGCCACGACTTGGCCAGCCTTCACTTCTAGAGATAGATCGTGTAGCACCTGCTGCTCATTGACATAGGCAAAACTGACGTGACGAAGCACTAGATCACCTTTTAAGCGCCCTAGTGGTTCAGCCTGGTCAATGTCAGGAGGTTCCTGTGGTTCGCGTTCAATTTCTCGCAGGCGGCGTAGTGAGGCCTGTCCTTGCTGGAATTCATTGAAATTCGTGGTGAGGTGGCTAATGGGATCGATCAGCATCAGCAAGGCAGCCACATAGCTGCTGAAACTTTGCCCATCCATTCCGCCGGTTTGAATTCGAGCGGCACCAATCGCCAAGACTGTGAGGATGCCAGCGGCTTCGATGAAGCCCACGACAGGATGTTGTAGAGCGAGCAAACGCAGGGTTTGGTATCGCGCTTGACGATGAAGATCAACTTCGGCCTCAAAGCGCTTCTGAAGCCAGGGTTCTGCAGCAAAGGCTCTCACCAAAGGCAACCCTTGGATTGCTTCACCAAGTAGCCCTGCAAGATCGCTCACCTGTCGCTGGCTGCGTTCAGCAGCTCTCATGACTCTGGCACCAAACTGGCTTACCAAGATCGCCACTATCGGCGCCAGCAGCAGGGTGGCTAGTGATAGTTGCCAGTCAAGAAAAACCATATAGCCAAATACCGCCACCAATTGCAGAGCACTTGGTGTGGTGTCTTGAATGGTCTTGTAAATCACTTCTCCCACACGATCGGCATCCTCAGTGAGCCGATAGGTGAGATCTCCTGAGGACAGTTTCTCGAGGGCCCCTAGTTCGACTTGTTGCAGCTGTGCAAACAAATCACGACGCAGGTCTTGGCTCACTCGTAATGCTGGCCCGGCAAGCATGGTGTCCTGTCCGAATTGAGCCAGTTTTTGAACCAGAAAAACAGTGAGTGCTATGGCAATCACTTGCACAACCTGGGCCAGCTTGCCTGCCCCGATCGCTGGAATTAGCTGCCCAGCAAGCCATGCCAGTAGCGGCCAGCAGCCTACGTAAATCAGCATGCACACACCTCCCCAGATCAGCCTGCGCAGGTGAGGGCGTAAGAGGGGAAGCAGTCTGCGGAAGCCGGCTTCGGAGGAGGAAAACATCGAGTCACACTAGTTGCGTGAACCCTCTGCTTATTCAATGAAGTTGGATCAATTTCTTAAATGGCAGGGCTGGGTGTCCACTGGAGGCGAGGCGAAACAGCTGATCCAGTCAGGGCAGGTGTTTGTAAATGGCTCTGTTGAAACAAGGCGTGGCCGCCATTTGAGTTCAGGCAACCGGGTTCGATTGGGCACAGATGAGGCGGTCTTTGTCGGCAATGCTTCGACAGGGCCGTAAGTTAGCCCCTGCGGAACTTCAGAGGACCCGAGCGTGCGTAAACCCGTGATCGCTGGCAACTGGAAGATGCACATGACCTGTGCTCAGGCACGGGAGTACACGGCCAGGTTCCTGCCATTAATCGAAGCCACTCCCAATGACCGTCATGTAGTGATTGCCCCACCATTCACCGCCATCTCCTCAATGGCAGAGTCCGTTGGCGGCAGTCGTCTGGAATTGTCAAGCCAGAATGTGCATTGGGAGGATGATGGTGCTTATACCGCAGAGGTTTCGCCAACGATGCTTCTGGAGCATCAAGTGCGATACGCGATTGTTGGCCATAGTGAACCGCGCAAATACTTCAGTGAGAGTGATGAACAGATCAACCGTCGTGCTCGTTCAGCCCAAGCGCATGGTCTGATCCCGATTGTCTGCGTGGGTGAAAGTGATGAGCAGCGTGAACGAGGAGAGGCTGAGCGTGTGATTCGACGACAGGTGGAACAGGGACTGGAAGACACCGATCCAGACAAACTTGTGGTTGCTTATGAGCCCATCTGGGCGATTGGCACGGGCAAGACTTGCGAAGCATCGGAGGCGAATCGTATCTGTGGCCTCATTCGTCGTTGGGTCGGGGCTTCAGAACTAATCATTCAGTACGGCGGTTCGGTCAAACCAGGAAATATTGATGAGTTGATGGCGATGAGTGATATCGACGGAGTGTTGGTGGGTGGTGCTTCCCTTGACCCAGAGAGTTTTGCTCGCATTGCCAATTATCAAACCAGTTAAATCTCCTTGGCCGCAGGGATGGGGACAGCGAACGAATGTGATGGGGGTGATTAATATCACGCCCGATTCATTTAGCGATGGTGGCAATTATCTAGACCCTGCTAGTGCCCTTGCACAGGCAACTCTTCTTTTAAAGCAAGGAGCAGATGTTCTTGATCTTGGTGCTCAGAGCACGAGGCCTAAGGCCGAGGAGGTTGGTTGGCAAGAGGAGTTGAACAGAATGATGCCTGCTCTTCATGCAATACGTGCAGCTCACCCGCAGGCGTTGATCTCTGTGGATACATTCCTTGTGGAGGTGGCGCAGGCAGCTCTGCAAGCAGGTGCAGATTGGATCAATGATGTCAGCGGCGGCAGGCGTGATCCAGAGTTGCTGCGGGTTGTTGCCGAAGCAGGATGTCCCTATGTGTTGATGCATAGCCGTGGCAACAGTCAATCCATGGATCAACTCGCCACTTATAGCGATGTGATTGAAGAGGTTCGTCTTGGACTACTTCGTCGAACGGAACAGGCTTTGGCGGCTGGTATCCGATCTGAACAGTTGATTTGGGACCCAGGCTTGGGTTTTGCTAAAACCACTGAACAAAATCTGATTTTGTTGAAGCATCTAGAGAGGATTTGCTCTGAAGGCTTCCCTGTTTTAGTTGGGCCCTCAAGGAAACGCTTCATCGGAGATGTTTTGAACCAACCGGACCCAGACGCTCGTCTATGGGGTACTGCCGCCGTGGCCTGCCGTTGTCTGCAGGCGAAGGCGGCAATGGTGAGAGTGCATGATGTGGGCCCAATCCATCAGACCCTTCAAATGGCTAGCAGACTCTGGTAATTAGGGCTTGAGTTACTTTTTAATCATTCGCCAGATGATTGGTTGTCTGGAGTTGTTACTCCTTCAATTCGATCTTCTATTTCCTGGTAAAGCTCTTGCAATTGCTGGATGTTCTCATCAGATGTTTCCCAATATCCTCTGCCATTGACTTCTAAGAGGGTACCAACAATACGACGGAAACTATGCGGATTAAGTTCCATGAGACGCTTACGCATCTCTGGATCATTGATGAAGGTTTCGTTTGACTCTTCGTAGACAAAGTTATCTACCTGTCCGCTAGTTGCGCTCCATCCGAGGGTAAAGTTCAGGCGCTTGGCGACTTCGCGAACGCCTTCATAGCCTGAGTTGACCATGCCTTCATACCATTTTGGATTGAGTAACTTTGTACGGGAATCCAATCGAATCGTCTCGCTCAGAGAGCGGACCTGCGCATTTGCTGTTGTTGTATCTGCGATGTAACTCGTTGGAGCTTTGCCATCATCTCTAAGACCCTTGATTAAATTTGTGGGGTCTGAGTCGAAGTAGTGGCTGACATCAGTAAGTGAAATTTCAGCAGAATCAAGGTTTTGGAATGTGACATCTGCTGTTTTCATGACAGATTCAAACACTTCTCTGTTTTGGTTCATCTCTCCTGGGTTGTCAGCATTAAAGGCAAATGTCTTGCGTGAAAGATACATCTCTTGAAGTTCATTCTCTTCTTCCCATGTTGAGTTCTCTACTGCAAGATTTACGTTTGAGCTATAACTTCCACTTGAATTGGAAAATACACGGCAGGCTGCATCCCTAAGGCTTGTGCCTTGTGCCTTTGCTTGTTCAAGGGAGTGTTTGCGGACGAAGTTTTGATCAAGTGGTTCATCGGCCTCAGCTGCCATCTTGACGCCTTGATCGATTAATGCCATTTGGTTGATAAACAGATCTCGAAATACTCCTGAACAGTTCACGACCACATCAATCCTTGGTCGACCAAGCTCTTCAAGGGGAATGAGTTTTAACTTGTTAACACGACCTACAGAGTCTGGTACTGGATTTACACCAATAAACCAGAGAATTTGCGCAAGTGATTCACCGTAGGTTTTGATGTTATCTGTACCCCAAAGAACACAGGCAATTGTTTCTGGCCAATCGCCCTGTTCTTGGCGTTGACGTTCAATTAATTTGTCGACAACTCCTTTTGCTGCAGCAACGGCAGCTCTGGTAGGGATGGCCTGTGGATCGAGAGCATGAATGTTTTTGCCACTTGGCAGAACCCCTGGATTTCTAATTGGGTCTCCACCTGGACCAGGAAGCACATATTCTCCATCGAGGGCACGCAGGAGGCTCTGCATTTCCATGTCTGCGCATATCTTTTCAAGGCAACCGCGCAAATAAGCAAACAGTTTGTCAAGCTCAATGGAATCAATGTTGCCGAATCCAGCTTTGCTACAGGCTTGCAACCATGCATTGGGGCGTGTTACACCAAAACGCTGAAGTAGATTAAAAAACCAATCCAAATACCAGTTGGAATTATCTTTCATATTGACGCGTCCGTCTCGTCCCGTGAGAGATTGCACCATCGCTCTAACGGCGACACGAGATGCCTCAGTGATAGTGCGATTGAGCTCTACATCAGCAAGAATGCCGTCATCATTTCCTTTGTAGATATCTTCTATTTTGCGATCTATCGCTTCTGCTAACAGCCCAGGAAGCGAACGAAGACCATCGTCTTCACGTTCAAGGGCGGCGATGCTTACCAGAGTCGCTATCGCTTCTTCTGCCGTGGGTGGTTTGCCGATCGTGTGAAGTCCACATGGCAGAAGGCGACTCTCGATTTCCATCAATTGGCTATACACCGCGCCTACAACGGCATCCCGTTGGTCGAGATCTAGCTCTGCCGAGTCTTGTTCTGGTAGGTCTACGTCGCGATCAAGATTGCATTGGCGTGCGGTTTCAATGATGGTATTGACGATTTGCACACCACGACCGCCTTCACGCAGTTGCTGGTAGGACCCCACCAGTTCGCCCAGTTCCTTGAGGCCTTTATAGAGGCCTGCATTTTCTGCTGGAGGAGTGAGGTAGCTGATTGTGGAGGCATAACCACGCCTTTTTGCAATCGTTGCTTCGGAGGGATTGTTCGCTGCGTAGTAATAAAGATTTGGCAGCCCTCCGATCAATGAATCTGGATAGCAGGTTTCACTCATGCCCATCTGCTTGCCTGGCATGAATTCGAGAGAGCCGTGGGTGCCAAAATGGAGCACAGCATCAGCTTTCCAGATTTTTTCGAGATAGGTGTAGTAAGCAGCAAAGCCGTGATGAGGACTGGCGCTTCTTGAGTAGAGCAAGCGCATTGGGTCTCCTTCGTAGCCGAAGGTGGGTTGAACGCCTACAAAGACGTTGCCGAAGTGACGTCCATAGATCAGTAGGTTTTGACCATCACTATTGAGTTCTCCTGGCGGCTTGCCCCAGTTTTCTTCAAGGCGCTCTGAATAAGGTGTCAGGTGCTCGTACTCAGCCACACTCATACGGTGTGCAATGGCCAGTTCTGGTGCTCCCTCTAGTGCTTCAGGATCATTGATTACCGCCTCCATCAGTGCTTTGGAGTCTTTGGGGAGGTTTTGGATGTCGTAGCCCTGAGCCTTCATTTCCTCCAAAACACGATGGATGGAACCAAAAACATCGAGGTAGGCAGCACTGCCAACATTTCCTTTGTCAGGAGGGAAACTAAAAATAGTAATTGCTAATTTTTTCTCAGCTCTTGACTTGATTCTTAGAGATGACCAACGGATTGCTCGTTCAGCAATCGCATCAACCCGGTCTTGAAGTGTGTGGGCTTTGCCGGTGGCATCATCCCTACCAGAGAGCACGATTGGCTCGATGGCGCCGTCTAATTCTGGGATGGCGATTTGTAGTGCAACCTGAACTGGATGCAGGCCTAAGTCACTAACTTCCCATTCCTGAGTTGTTTGGAAGACAAGCGGGAGCGCAACCATATAAGGGCGGCTAAGGCGCTTGAGAGATTCGATGGCCTTGGGGTGATCCTGTCTGGCAGGGCCACCCACAAGGGCAAATCCAGTGAGGGAAACCACCCCATCGACTAGGGGTTGGTCAGGGTTAATTGGGTCGAAAAAGAAAGCATTGACAGGCTTAGAGAAGTCAAGCCCACCACAGAAAATGGGGAGGACACGTGCACCACGGAACTCGAGTTCCTGAATGACAGCGACATAGTGGGCATCGTCACCAGTGACGATGTGGCTTCGCTGCAGGACAAGACCGATCATTGGGCCTTTGCGGGCTTCTTCTGAGAGATCCGTGCGGCTGGTCGTCCAGTTGAGGTATTCCTTGAGATCTTCAAACATCGAAGGGGCCATCGGATGCCAGATGCCCAGGTCCGGGAAGATCTCTGGCTCCACGATGTCTAGTTTTGGACGATCTTCCCCTTCTGTCGCTGGAAAGACATACTTATCCGCCAGCATTAATAGGAAGTTGCGCAGGTTGTCTGGCGTACCTCCTAGCCAGTATTGAAAGCTGAGCACGAAGCTTCTTGCATCTTGTGCTTTATCAACCGGCAGATATTTAAGAACGTTGGGGAGTGTATTTAATAGTTTCAGCATTGCGTCTTGGAATCCAGCACCGCTTGATTCCTTTCGCTTTTTCATGAAGTTGGCGATAACACTATCGCTCTGTCCCAGCTGGGCCATGGTGAAGGTGCCAAGCTTGTTGAGCCGCATCACCTCCGGCATGGAAGGAAAAACAACAATGGCTTTGAGCCGCTCGCGATGGGGTGTGACAGCGTCCACCACTTTCTGAGCTAGGTCTTCAATGAAAATCAGCGAGGCGATAAAAACATCGGCTTCGGCTACATCTGCTTGGAAGTCTGCAAAGTTGCTTGGATCGCGCAGTTCTTCGATGAGGTAACCACTCAGTTCAACGCCAATGGCTCCATTTTGTGAATTGAGGCTGTTTGCGGCCTGGGAAAGCGCACTTTGGTACTGAGGTTCGAGTACCAAATACACCGCTTTCATGACAGCTTGATGGCTGTGGTTCTCAGCAGGAGCAACTCGGCGATCGGCTGAGCGAACCTGTGTGAACATTGGCGTACTGCAAAGTAATTTGATGAAGCCTAGGTTGTCTGGGGCTCAGCGTGAAGTTCGCTGCCTGGGTGTTACATCAGTCGACCCATAGGCTTTATTCAGCGATCGCCCTCCCATGTCCTCAGTCCCTCCAGAGTTGATTCCTGTTGTGGTTGCTGGCGCACTGGGTCGCATGGGGGCTGAGGTCATCAAAGCTGTTCATCTCGCTTCGGATTGTGAGTTGGTTGGTGCAGTGGACACAACGCCAGGCAAGGAAGGCGTGGAGGTTGGGGAGGAGCTTGGAATTGGTGCTCTTGATGTTGCTTTGACGTCCGACATTGAGGCTTGTCTTTGTTCTGTCAGCCAGTCTTTTCATCGGACAGGTCCTGGACAAGGTGCTGTGCTTGTTGATTTCACTCATCCTTCAGTGGTTTACGAGCACACCAGGGCGGCGTTTGCCTATGGGGTTCATCCGGTCATAGGCACTACAGGTCTGTCTCCAGATCAGTTGCTTGATCTCAGCAACTTTGCTGAAAAGGCCTCGATGGGGGGAGCTGTTATCCCAAATTTCTCTGTTGGCATGGTCTTACTGCAACAGGCAGCCGCCGCGGCTGCGAGCTTCTATCAACATGCAGAACTGACTGAGCTGCATCACAACCGTAAGGCTGATGCCCCGAGTGGCACATGTATAAAAACTGCAGAGATGATGGAGGAGCTCGGTAAAAGTTTTAATTCGCCTGAAGTTGATGAGCATGAATCGCTGACTGGTTCCCGTGGTGGCTTACGAGCTAGTGGCTTAAGACTCCATTCGCTTCGTCTGCCTGGATTGGTTGCCCATCAGGAAGTGATGTTCGGAGCTCCTGGAGAGAGCTATACACTCCGACACGACACCATTGATCGTTCGGCCTACATGCCAGGTGTGTTGCTAACCGTTCGTAAGGTGCGACAGCTTCAAGGTCTGGTTTATGGCCTTGAACGCCTCATCTGAAATTCATTTGCCTGTCGATGTTGGTCCCTTTGCGTCCAGGAGAGCTTCAGAGGCTTATCCCTGCAGTGGCCACCAGTAATCAATTCGCAGCGGCCCTTGGCAACCCTCGCAAGATTCTGCAGAGGGTCATGATCGCAGCCATTGGAGGTGTGATCACACTATTGATTAGTCAGAGTCAGCTAGCGAGTCGATGGGGCGCTGTCTGGCTTGTTGTTGGAGTGGCTCTTCTGCTTTATGTGCTTTGGGGCCCAATCGTTGAAGCGGGTCAGCGCAATGCAGGACTTCGTCGTTATCCGGCGGCGGCCATCTTCGAAGGTGAGGTGGCCAATGTGTTCACCCGTGAACGAGTGCTGGACCGTCATGAGCAAGCGAACAAGCTCGGAGAATTGGAGCTTGTTGAGAACAGACGTACTTGGATTGTTCTTGAGTTAGAGGATGAAGATGGATATTTGGGTCAATTGAGCTTTCCGATGTCCAAGAAGCATCAGTCCATCAGAGCTGGATCTCTCATTCGTTGCCTGGTGCTGAGCGATCGCAAGGATTTCAGCCGTATCGCTGCACTGACTGATGCATGGTTGCCAGGGCAGCGGTTGTGGGTCGGGGAGTATCCCTTTTTGCTAAGGCCTGCATTTGAGGAGCTGTGTCAGTTGCGTTTTGCTCGCCAGACCAGCTGAATCGCGCTAAGAGATTTTTCTTGCCACTAGCTTGAAGAGTCTTAGGGGTGCAAATGGCAGCGTTCGTTTGACTTATACGATTACTCGATTCCTCTGTGAGGTCCTCAACAAGAGGATGGTTGATCGGTTGATCAATCAATACTTTTAAGATTGAACACTTTTAGGATTTACCACTGAAATACAGGGGGGATGCCAGCCAGTTAACATCCTTCTGGATGCTTCGCCATGCTCAGGGATATTGCATTGCCGTTCACTTTTTGCAGAGATGGTTGGGAAACTGCTTTGAGGAGCTTTAGAACATGGTTGATCAATTCACAGCTATTGGCGAACCTGCAGCAAAATCACTAGTGATCTGTTTCTCATTTTCTGGTTGACCACTTGAACCGGTTCCACTCTGCAGCAAAAGGGTCTTTGCCAGTTGACATACGAGTGAAGATCCTTGGCGCTGGTCCCACTGGGTCGCTTTTGGCGCTTGCTCTTGCTCGGCTAGGTAACAGCGTCACCCTCTGTGACCCCTTAACAGTTGAAGAGTTGCCAGCACGAAGTAGAGCCTATGCCCTTACGCATTCATCAAGGCGATTGCTTCAATCACTTGATCTATGGGCCTCACTGATTCCTCATCTCGCTCCATTTACAAGATTGCGGCTAGATGATCAGGAGCTGAATCGTCATACCTATTTTGAGGTTGATGATCTTTCAAGCCAAAATCAGCTTCACGGTGCCGTCGGCTGGATTCTTGACCATCGACCATTAATGGAATTGCTGATTGATCGTCTTCAGACATCTCCAAAGGTGCTTTTAAATTTGGGGAAGTTTGATGACAATCATCTCGATGGGCACGATTTGGTTGTTGCGGCTGATGGTCCGAGATCTCTTACCCGGGAGGCATGGGGTATCAACACTTGGAACCATCCTTATCAAAATGGGTGCTTAACAGCCAAGGTGCTGCTTCGGGGTGCTGATCCCTTGATGGCATATGAGCTTTTTCGTGCTGAAGGCCCCCTAGCTGTCTTGCCAATGGGAGGTGAGGTCTTCCAGATGGTTTGGAGTGGCCCTTTGAGACGATGCCAAGAACGTGCTGGTCTTTCTCCTTCGTGCTTTCTTGATCATCTTGCGGCGGTGTTACCAGATGGCCTTCAGCCAGATGTGCTCTTGGATCGTCCTGCGGCATTTCCTCTCCAACTCGCCTTTGCCCTTCGTTTGCAGCGAGGTCGTGGCGTCCTTGTGGGTGAATCTGGGCATCGCTGTCATCCTGTCGGAGGACAAGGGTTGAATCTTTGTTGGCGTGACGTAAGCACGTTGATCAACGTTGTGAAGAATGTCGATGAGGGCAAGTTGCCTGCTGAGAAGTTGCCTCAGGTCTATGCCCGCCAGCGCATTTTTGATCTCGTGTTGGTTGGTTTATTTACTGATCTGATCGTGCGCTTTTTCTCCAGTCGAAACATCCTGTTGCTGATGGTTCGACTGCCGCTGATGTTTCTTCTGGCTCGCCTCTCTTTGTTGCGTCAGTTGCTTTTGAAGGCCATGACAGATGGACCCATCACAGTTATCAGATTGTTGCCAGAATGATCGTCTACTGCAGTTGGTTAAATGGTGATCTGTAGCCATCCGCAGCCGTCATTCTCACCCCAGTTACTGCAGTTTTTGCAACAGAAACTCGGCCTTAGCGAGAACGCTCTTAACTTGGGCTTGCGTCAGGCAGAACTTGAGCAAGCCCCTCTGCCGGTCGTGCTTTGGAGTTTCGGTTTACTCAGCCTGACTCAGTATCAGCAGGTTCTCGATTGGGAAAATGATCAGGAGTAGATAATCAGTGATTTCACTGGCATCTCAACTGGAAGTTGCTGACGCCCGCCGAGAGCGGCTAATTCGATCACAAAACCACATCCCACCAGATCACCACCAGCCTGCTCGATTAACTCGACTGTGGCTTTTGCAGTTCCTCCAGTCGCCAGAAGGTCGTCCACCATTAAGACACGGGGATGACCTTGCAGAGCATCCGCATGAATCTCGAGCCGATCGCTGCCGTACTCCAGGGAATAGTCGATGCCAAGAACATCACCAGGCAATTTGCCAGGCTTCCTAACCGGAACAAAGCCGATTTTGCGACTCGTTGCTAAAGCTGTTCCCACAATGAATCCACGTGATTCGATTCCGACAATTAAATCGGGTTTGAATTCTGTGCAGAGATCTCCTAGCTGTCGCATCACTTCATCCCAGCCATCGGGATCACGCAGCAGGGGACTGATGTCCCGAAAGAGAATTCCAGGTTTTGGAAAGTCTGGTACGTCTTGAATGAGGTGGCGAAGATCCAAAGAGTGGTGACGCAGGGGCCTTAGGCCTGGCATCATCGCAGCCATGATCAATGCAACAACCACTTCAGACCCTTCATCAACTGTTCAGCCACAGAAACCCTTTGAGCAAAAGCAGAGCGGCGTGCAGAACAACACCGTTCTTGGCAGGAGAGGACTTGAGCGTCTAGACCTTCTCTTGCTTGTGGTCGAATCACTTGATCTCAATGGTGGTGAGGCGATGCTCTGGGCAACCAATCAGTTGGGTTTGCAGAAACAGTTCCCCAACCGGGTTGAGCTTTGGAAGCGACGTTGTCACAATCCACTGAGACGCGCTACCCGTCGAGGTGACCTCAGTTCTATTGATACTGAGGCTTTGCTTCGCTTGCTTTGTTTCATGGCAAGCCGTCTTTATCCCCTTCTTCATCAGCTGCTTTCTTCACGTGAACCAGAAGAACTCAATTTGCAGCGCTGGACTTTGCTTGATCAGCGGCTGCGCGATCTGATCGAGGAGAGGATGAATCCTCGGCGCGGAGCGGTTCAGCGTCTGTTGAGGCCAGAGCAATCTCAGCCTATTCAGCGTGAGCTGGTGCTTACGCTTGCTCTTGCTGCTGGTAATGGAGGAGTCGATCGCCTGCGCGCCAGCCTGCTTGATCCGACACCCTGATGCTGAACCTCTCTTTCCGTTATGACCAAACGGCAGTCCGCCTTCAGGTGGAGGGCCTGCCAGATTTCTCCGCAGGTCATGGGGATGGTGCTCTAGGCATTCTGTCGGGTTGGCGGCTGCAATTGGTTGGTTCACCAGAGCTAGAAGGCAAGCGTGAACATCTGCAGGCCTTGATGGCTGCTGTGCTCCCCTATTCACGCCACCGCATTTCTGGTGTGAGTCGAGCTTTTGGTGACGAAACCAGTGTGGTTGTTATCTCTCCTGTTGGGGATAGACATCAACTGCTTTTGCGTAGTAGTCAGCCGAATGTCCCTCCTCTCACTCTTAACCTTGACGATGCAGAGCTTGCTGATCTCGTGCGTTGTCTGGATGATCTTCGCCTTGACTCGCGTGTGCAGGTTCACTGGGAGTTGCCAATTGATTACCCATTGCCTCGTCAGGAACTGGCCGAGCGAGTCCCTCTTGGCCAACGCTTAGGAGCTCCATTGATTGGTGGCGCAGCATTGTTTTTGATTGCAGGTCTTGGTCTGTTGCTGCCTGTTCCACGGAATCTAGATGGAACGCTGTCCCCTGCCACTCCTAATGCGCCAGAGTTGCAATCACGTTCTGATCGTTGACGAACAGATCTTGCAGGCCAGAATTACGGTCTATTGAAAACACTTTCATACCTCCCATTGGCAGGAATGCAGGCGTGAAGATCGAATTAATCGTGTCCTGTTGAAGCGGACCCCCCTAATGACTTATCCCATGAGCAGTCCTCTTCGAAAATTTAATAACTCAGATCGTCAACGTCAGGTTTTCCGCAGATCTCGCCCCAGAAAGGTTCTTCCTCTTTGGCGTCAATTTGTTGAATCGATGCTGATGTTGCTTGGCGGCATCGGTTTATTAGCTTTTTTGAACTGGGTTCCTCAACGACTTGATGGGGTGGTGATTGTCAGCGAAGCAATCGCAGATCTGATTCGCGGTATCACTCATCTACTTGAGGCCCTTTTGGGTCTTGGTTCGGTGATTTTGTTGGCTGGACTCGTGATGCTTGGACTAATCCTTCTCCTTGGTGGCAGCTGGCGGATGTTGAGGTTTTTTGCACAACTATGGAGTAGGCCGAAGAAGGTTTCCAGAAGGCCAATCCGTCGTTAGTGACTGCGAGGATGAGGATGCGGCGCCAGGGATCTTTGCAACATCCAAAGCTCCTCCATCGTTATATCGCTATCGTTGTTTAAATCCAGTCTGTTGAAGTTGTTGGCCAGCCAGCGGATTGACTGAGCTTCATCGCGATTGAGTTTCCCATTGCCGTCGATATCGGCTTGCTTGAAACGTCGTTGGAGCCGTTTACCGTTTGGATGGATGCCCGGAGGTTTTATGTCCTCAAGTAATAGATATCCTATTGAGCCCTTTCTATTCAGCCGGCGTTTTAGGTAGGGATTTTCTCCCACCTCACTTGCATCCAGTCGACCATCGTTGTTCAGGTCCATGCGTATAAACATGATCTCCATTCGTTTCCCATAGTTAATGCAAACTGCCTTGCCAGCAGCTTGACTTAGTAAGGTTCCCATGCTGATCAATCCAGCAGTGATCAACTTCCAGCCTTTAGATCTCAATGATTTCGGCCAGCAAAAAGGGGGCCTTGGCTGATTTGTCATGAAATCAGCCTATGGATAGTGTCCAGCAATGTCGATGACTGAACTATGACCAAGGCTGTTTGAGGTGTGACATGGTCCAACCCCTGTAGAAAAAACGACAGATATTGTCTATACCATCGAGGAACAGTGGCTTCTAGAGCACGCAATAGTGAAGGAACGCTCCTCGATGATCTGGGTTGTGGACGATGACCCAGAACTGCGTCAGATGGTGGGTACCTATCTGATTGACCAGGGTTATGACGTTCGCTGTCTCAGCGATGTTAAGCAACTTGAAGCACGGTTGGAATTTCAACGACCTGATCTTGTTGTCCTTGACTTGATGCTGCCGGGTGATGATGGCCTTTCCGCTCTGCGTCGTTTGCGTGATGCAGGGGATGATTTGCCTGTTGTGATGCTTACCGCGAGGGGGGAGGCCGTTGATCGGATCATCGGTCTCGAGCAAGGTGCAGACGATTACCTCGGCAAGCCATTCCTTCCACGCGAGCTTTCTGCTCGTATTGAAGCCGTTTTGAGACGGCGCTGTGCGCTTCCCGCTGGCACCCCTTTAGCAGAGGGTGGCGATGTGGTTTTTGGTGGGAATGTGTTGAATCTTTCCGCTCGTACCCTGACCCAAAATGGTTCTCCAGTTGTGATTACAAGTGGAGAATTCAGCTTGTTGTCCGCCTTTGTACAACATCCTCATCGCCCTCTTTCTAGGGAACGATTGATCGAACTCGCACGTGGGCCAGCTTGTGAAACGGATAGTCGAAGCATGGATGTTCAGGTTTCGAGAGTGAGAAGGTTGGTCGAACCCGATTCCAGTCGACCTCGCTATATCCAGACCGTATGGGGCTATGGATATGTTTTTGTCCCTGATGGTGAGCCCAGGTCTCGCTGATGACGCGGACACAACGCTGGTCGGCGATCGTGTTCACTTCTTTGGGCTGGAGTGGCCTAGTTCTTGGCAGTTGGGCGCTTTGTTTATTGGTTTTGCAGGTGCTCTTTGGCCGACAGTTAGAGATGCTTCAGACCGTTCAACTTGGTCGTGATCTATCACTCAACGTCCGTCTTACTGAGTTAGCTCTTGAGCGGTATCCCCCTGGTTTGGTTTCTGAACTAACAGGGCTGGATCTAGCAGTGATCGATCGACCACCAGATCCGCTCCGATTTGATCATTCTCTTCAGCGGCAAACAGATGCGCTTCAGAGGCATCTATGCCAACGACTCTCCCATTGTCCAATATTGGTTCCTTTCTCGGCTGAAGGTGCGCAACGAGGAGCTTGGATTGAACTTATTTCCCCTTTAGAGCCCGTTTGGCTCCGAGTTGGACTGCGTTCCGCGTTTGCTTGGCCACCGGAGCCAATCATGTTTGGGCTGGCTTTGGTTGGTGCCGTGGTGATTTGTGGTGGTCTTTTTCTTCTCTTTCAGGTTGATCGACCGTTGAGGGGTCTGGAAAGGGCTCTCGCTCGTGTTGGTGATGGTATTGATCCTGAGGCTGTAGCAGCAGTGGGAGCTCCTGAAGTTCAACGCCTCACACAACGTTTCAACGCCATGCTTTTACGCTTATCGGCCAGCCGCCGTGAAAGGGCAACGATGCTTGCAGGCATCGCCCATGATCTGAGAGCCCCCATAACTCGACTAAGTTTTCGGCTGTCTTTGCCATCCCTCAGTGCTAATGATCGTGAGCAATGTTCAAGGGATTTAGAGTCTCTTGAGCGAATTACTGGCCAGTTTCTTCTTTTTGCCGGTGGTGGTGATAGCGAAGCCTTGGTGGAGTTGCCTCTAGATGCGTGGATGGCTGAGGTCTGCGCTACTCATTCTGCCGATTTGCTGAGGCTTGATCTTCAACCTCTTATGGCCAAGGTGAGGCCTGTTGCCTTGGGACGAGCAGTTGTCAATCTCATCGACAATGCATTTACCTACGGTTTAGCCCCCGTGACTGTGTCGCTGCATGGCTTTGAACACAGCTATCGCATCGAAGTTTGGGACCAGGGAAAAGGCATGCCAATGGATCAGTGGGAGCGAGCCTTACAACCTTTTCAACGCTTGGATGAATCACGCCGGGAACAAGGGCATAGCGGCCTCGGGTTGGCGATCGTTACTCATGTTGTTAGTCGACATGGAGGCCAACTTAGCTTTGTTGCTTCTGATGGAACCAGTGAAGATCAACCTGGTCGCTTTGCGGTAAGGCTTCAATTGCCTTTTGACCCTCCTGAAAAGTCGTTGCAGTAAAACGCCGTTGATATTCTCAATGTTTTTTTTTAAGATTGCTCAAGGATTGAGAAAGCTTGATTCATGGTCTCTTTTTGTCACTTTAGGAGGCAATACAAGTTTCCTTTGCTAGAAAGATGAAATGGGCAAAGACAAGAATAAGAAACTAAAGAAGGCTTCCGTCTCATCAGACAAAATCAGTGAGCTGGATATGGAAAGTCTTGATGGTACTGATCAAGAGATCAAACAACCATCAGCATTTTCAGATGGTGCTCATTCAAGTGTTCAACGTCTCAACAAGAAGCGATATGAATCTGAATTGAAGAAGCTTCAGTCTGATTTGGTGAGGATGCAGTACTGGATAAAAGCCACTGGTTTTCGCATGATTGTGCTGTTTGAAGGCCGTGATGCAGCTGGTAAAGGGGGCACGATTAAACGATTGACAGAACCTTTGAATCCCCGAGGTTGCCGTGTTGTGGCCTTGGGAACCCCATCAGATCAACAAAAGACCCAGTGGTATTTCCAGCGATACGTTGATCATTTTCCTAGCGCTGGAGAAATTGTTGTGTTTGATCGCAGTTGGTATAACCGCGCTGGAGTGGAACGGGTCATGGGTTTTTGTACACAAGATGAGCTAGAGCGCTTCTATCAAGCTTGTCCTCAATTTGAAAGGATGCTCGTACAAAGTGGCATTCTTTTACTCAAGTATTGGTTTTCAGTTAGTGACGTACAACAGGAGGCCAGATTCCAGTCAAGGATTAACGATTTTACGCGTCGTTGGAAGCTTAGCGAGATGGACCTTGAAGCTCGTAATCGTTGGGTTGAATTTTCTAAAGCAAAGGATGTGATGTTTACTCACACCAATATTCCTGAAGCTCCATGGTTCACCGTAGAGGCTGATGATAAACGTAGAGCTCGTCTGAATTGTATTCGGCATTTGCTCAGCAAGGTCCCCTGGGAAGACATGACACCGCCGGCCATCCAACTTCCATCTAGGCCTGAACAGGGTGAATATGAGCGCCCACCAATTAATGAGCAGTTTTTTGTACCCAATGCCTATCCCTATGATTGATCAATCGAGTTTGACCCAATTCACCTCTTCCGCTGGCTAATATTTTAAATATTAGCCAGCCATCCCTTATTTCAATACTCAATGACTGAGAATGTTGGGTTTAATGATGCAATAATACTTTTATTCTCTAACCTCAGATTTTTAATCTAGCCGAATTTTAAGCCAGACTTTTGTAGCGTTTCATTAATCAGAGTGCTTTGAGTTGCGTGTTAAATATTACGTGCAAATTTAGGTGCTTTGTCGTAATGACGTAGCAATTGCTCCGGTTGAAGGAATGAATAGCATGCGCATGGTTAATACTATTAACAGACTATTGTTTATCTGTTCTTCCGCCTATCTGTGTGAGGAACCAAATGAAACTCTTCCAGCAATTGCTGGTGGCACCTGCTGCCTTGGGTCTAATGGCCCCTATGGCTGCTAATGCCGCAGACCTAGACATCAAAGGTGTGTCCGATTATTCGGCCTCCAGCGAGCAGGTCACCAGCATCTCCCAATTCCAAGATGTTTACCCAACCGACTGGGCTTATCAGGCTCTTAGCAACCTGATTGAGCGCTACGGCTGTGTAGCTGGCTATCCAAGCGGTAGCTACCTGGGCAACAGAGCAATGACCCGCTTTGAAGCGGCTGCTCTATTGAATGCCTGCCTCGATCGCATCACTGAAGTCACCGACGAACTGCGTCGCTTGCTGAAGGAATTCGAGCAGGAGCTCGCCATCCTCAAGGGCCGTGTTGATGGCCTAGAAGCCCGCGTTGGTGAACTCGAAGCCACTCAGTTCTCCACCACCACCAAGCTTGTTGGTCAGGCTTCCTTTGTTCTCGGTGCAAATAGCTTTGGTGGCTCACTTGACCACGCAAGAGATATCTATAACAAAGAGTGGGGTGCAACCAGCTTCAACTATGACCTTCAGCTTGTGCTGAACACGACCTTCACAGGTAAGGACACACTGTCTACTACTTTGCGTGCAGGTAATTTCGCAAAGACTGTATTCGGAGGAGATGGTCCCACAAACCTCTCCACCTTGGAAGTTGCGTCTGAGGCAGAAGCTGGTGCCGATGTCGTCTATATCGACAAGATTTTCTACCAATTCCCGATTGGTGAGACCTTGACCGCAACTCTTGGCGCAATCGTTGGCCAGGAAGACATGCTTGCAATTTGGCCAACGGCCTATGCAAGTGATGGATCTTCAACGGTTTTGGATGTCGTCACATTACCTGGTGCATCAGCTGGTGCTTTCAACAAAAACCTGGGTCAGGGTGCTGGTATTTGGTGGGAGAACAACGGTTGGGCAATCAGTGCCAATTATGTCGCTGCCAATGGACGTAACGGTGATCCCAATTCCAATGATGATCCTTGTGGTGGCATAGCTAATGAGTGTTCAGCTGGTACAGGAACTGCTCAAATCGGATATACCGATGAGCAGTGGGGTGTCGCTGCGACCTATAGCTATCTTCAAAATAATGATCTTGTCCTTTACTCCAGCATGTATGTAGCTGATAGCTACGGATTCACTTCTGGAACAGATAGCTATACAAATGCCTTCGCATTGTCTGCATACTGGATGCCTCAAGAGAATGGTTGGATTCCTTCAGTCAGCCTTGGCTGGGGCATCAGTTCAACCAGCTTTGACGATGAAGATGATGTTTACGAGGGAGAAGTTTCTCAGTCGCAGTCATGGATGGTTGGTCTCGAATGGAATGATCTGTTTATTGAAGGTAACGCTGGTGGTTTCGCGATCGGCCAGGCACCATTCGCAACCAGACTCAAAGATGGAGAAACACCTCATGATGGAAACTATGTTGCAGAGTTGTGGTATAAGTTCCAGGCGACTGACAACATTGTTATTACACCAGGCCTCTTCTATCTGAGCCGTCCTGCCTCAGGGCTTATGGATACTGATGAAACACTCAACCAGTTTGCTGGTGTATTGAAAACGACATTTGGCTTCTAGACCGTTAAGCTTTGACTTGAATCAACAGGTTGATATTTCAAAGTTGCTCTAGAAGATAATCCAGAGCGGTTTTTTTACACTCTTTCACATGTCAATTGTTGATTAAAAATGACGTTTGCGGTTTTTACATGATGAGCTATTAGTTTAACCCATATAGATATTACGCATTTCATAGTAATAGAACCTAGCGAATTTAATCTCTAACAAAGTATCCTGCTTGTCTCTATAAGACACTAGAGGGTCTGATTGAGATCACAAACAATCCAATGATCTCAGAATAAATCATCAATCAGACAACTCTGATTCATCTATCTTTATTATGGCGATGAAATATTTTATCTCTTGATCGATTAATTACAGCTAGTAATCGATCGATAATATGTACATAAAGAGTAGATTTGTTATTTGCAATTGTGATCTCTAATCAAATAGAGATATCTTATGAGTAGCATTAATTCAATGCAGGTATCTCTTGCTTAAGCTGAATTGCCCATGACATCAGTCGATCATCCGTCATGTCTGATTCGCTGTCTTCATCGAGGGGTAGACCACAGAACTTGTCACCTATTAAACTTTTTGAATCTTCAAATGTATAACCATCTTTTGAGACATATCCCACCATTGTCGCTCCTGCATTTTTGAAGCACTGATGAAGTTCTTCAATAGCATCACAGAAGTTTTCGGTATAAGTTGATGAGTCTCCGAGCCCATAGATAGCTACCTGTTTACCAGTTAGGCTTAGCTTGGAGATGTCTTCGAGCATTGAATCCCAAGCTGTACCAGACCGTTCACTATCTGCACCTGTGTTCCATGTGGGAATACCGCAGATAATCGCATCTAAATCGTTTAGCGGGCTTAAGTCCTGTAGATCAGCTAAATCCTGAGGTGTATTACTGCCATTGAGGAGAGGATGAAGCCGATCAGCGATATCCTCAGTTTTACCTGTTGTTGTTGCAAAGTAGATGCCGACAGCCATGGATTCAATAAATGCAAACCAGTCTTAATGCAGCGAGGTTTATTTATGTCGTCCATTATTAACTCAATGCCGTGCTTATTTATACAACATATTGATTGTTCTAGATGGTTCTATAATTTTCCTTTGCAAGCAAGCTCTGCTGCATTCAACTTAGATTGAAGAAAATGTGGTTTTTTATCAAATTTAGGGTTAGACCAGGCAATGATATGTTCAATCTTCTCTCTTTAAGAAACTGAATCATTAGTGAGGCTTGTTAATTGAATGAGGCTCTTGCTAGATGAGCCTTTAAAGAGCTGCAGGATTTGAATCAAATGAGTGATTTATGTTCCTTCAAAACAATATTCTATATGCCTTCAGCATGATTTTACTTCTTCGGCGGAATGTGTTAGTAAGACTTTCTATTTATTCTTAAATTAATAATCATCTTGTTTATATTAGCAACCTCTGCTGACAGTGTTTATTCACTATCGCTTGGTGTATTTAATTTCTAATGGTTTGAATTCAATAAAGCTTGTATTGACCCTATTCGAATTATGTCTCATGGATAATGAAATCAGGATATTATTATTGGTTGTGGGGATTATTGTTAAAGGATTCTTTTGAGCTGTGCTCTATAAGCAGCATATCTCTATACCTTTCTGCTTTAACTCAGCAGATGGCTTATCCGTTGAGGCGTTCCATCCAAAATCCGGCTAACTGCCAGCTGGTCCAAAGAAATATACCTAGGAATGCCCAGTTCATCCATACAGGCCGTTCTGGGTTGTCCATCTTCGTACTCATGATTAATTAAAATCATGGCAGCTTTCCCTCATTATTCAATCTGGATGAAGGAATTGATGCACTATCTGGATTTGGCAATGTCTCCTTAGAGTGATTTCAATACAGCCTTTTTGCTTTTCTTGCCATTACAGGCCTGTTAACCCGTCATGATGGAGGATCCGATGATGCCTTATGGCAGATGCTCCCTATCTAATCGCCTTGGCCTTGCTTGAGCAAAATGGTAAGCGTGCACTACCACTTTCAGGTAAATCACAGTCTCTCCCACCGAGCAATGCGGACGTTGGTGGTCAACAGGCGCGTCATGACATGCCATCAGATGATGGCAAGGCCCTTGCGTTGGAATTATTGCTGCGCATATGGCAACGTACAGATGACGGCCCCTTGAACCGAGCTGTTGGAGCAAACAGCTTCCTACTTGTAGAACTGCCAATGGAGCGTTTACCGGAGGATCTACCCGCAATCAAGGCAGCCTGGATCCAAAACGGAGACTTCTCGAGCTTCCTTCTGGATTTAAAAAAAATAGCCGAAAGAGGCTGGACCTTAGAGTTTGCTAAATATCAGCCAGTTAGCTTCAAGGCTTGGTAATGGGTCGGCTAAGCAATTATATTCTGCGATTATTTATGATTACGGTTTTAGACTTTATCACTATCAACTCTATTGTTCATTGACTATACATTGATTTTCACCTACTTGGTGAGGTTGATTTTTATACATAAACCAGCATCTCTATAGAAGCTTTTATTCGATTGCGACTTGTCGATCATAGATGCAAGATAAAAAAATGATTTCTGCTGTGAATCTTATCGATTGATTAACTATAATCTTTCTATTCGATATTGCGTACTTAGATCATTTGGCCTTGATGATCTTCCAATAGATGTTACTTTAAGAGCTCCGAGATTGAAGAAAAAACTACTACTGACTCTATACCTTATTTTCCCTGTGAATTTCACTCGAAGCACTCGCTCATTTGCAATTGGCTGCTTGATTCTCTCACTTTGCAGGTCTAAGATCAGTCATGCTCATCATGATGCTGATTAAATCCTCCAGACAGACGCTGAATTATTATGTAATCAGCAGCTTATATCTTTTTATGGTTGAAATGCTTGCGCAATGCTTTCGTCCAATGACCTTATTGCTTTTCGTGATTCTATAATAAATCAAATCTGCCTGTTTTAAATGTCATTGATAACCACAAGGTATTATTTTATAGCCACTGTTTTTTTCACGCTTTAGTTGCATTTATTTGTTTATTGAGCTCGTTTCAGCAGCCAACGCTTATCAATCAGGCTGTTGGTACTGCTGTAGCAGTTAACCTCAACAATATTAGTGTGACAAATTCATTTTCTATTCAAATGACACGCCTCTTTGTTGTTCAACATTTAGACCATGAAGCTCCTGGTTTGTTTGAAGACCTTGCACAACAATACGGCATGGCAGTTCATGTCATCCGTGTGGACCTAGGGGAACCTTTGCCTTCTTTGGTTAAAGGAGATGGTTTGCTGGTCCTAGGAGGGCCGATGGGCGTAGGCGATCTGCATAACCCAGCCTTCCCATGGTTAGAGGATGAGGTTCTTTTAATTCAACAAGCCTTGGAGCATCAGATCCCTTTTGTTGGTGTGTGTCTTGGTGCACAGTTACTTGCACATGCTTGTGGTGGTGGCGTTGAACCGCTGTTGGGCGGCGATCCACCGAGACCACTTGCGGAGGTCGGGTGGGCACCAATTACATCAACGCTCGAGGCAGGAAATCAGTCAGTCAACAGGTCTTTAATCCAGCCACTGGATGTTTTGCATTGGCATGGCGACAGGATAATTCTGCCTAAAAATGCCAACGTTCTTGCCAGTAGTGATCGCTGCCGTGAGCAATTGTTCAGAATTGGCCCATTGGCTTATGGGCTCCAGTTTCATCTAGAAGTCGAGGATGAAGATGTTTTTCGATGGATTGCTGAAGATAATGATTTCATCTGTTCAGCCCTTGGCGATAACGCAGCAGATATTTTGCGTGATCAGCAGCAATTGTATAGTAGTAGCAGTAGACCTAGGCGGCTAAAGCTACTTTCAGATTTGTTTAGCGAGCTTTGGCCATCACAATTTTAGATCATTGGATATTCTGCAATCTATTGCTGCGAAATTTTTCGGTGACACTCTAATTCGGATTCGTTATATGAATCACAATCGATTTATAGCCTGATCTTTTATAGGTTTAGAACATGAAGCTTTGTCGTCAATATATTTATTTGAAGAGTATTTGGCTTGGATCTCTGCTTCTCCTGTATTGTTACTCAATGAAGTTCTCAATACCTTTTAAGCGCTGCTTGCCTAGCCATCATCTCCAGATCAGTTGCACTATATGTGTTTAACCCGCTTAGTGATTTCATCCACCTCTATGCAAAGGCACAGTTTGCTGATAAAAGTGGCATATTAGAGGGACACTTCAAACGTTAGCCAGATCCCAACACAATCCTACGATCCACCAATCCCACCAGAGAACAGGCCTCTAAACAGGACTGATTTCGTCATTGAGCCCTACTTGCAACGCAGTGACCCTTGGGCTTGTTGGCAGTTGTTCTCCACTCTTGTTCCGATCGCTGGATTATGGCTGATGGTGTCATTGATTGGGCATGCATCCTCTCCAGTTGGCCTGAAGGCCGTTCAATTTTTTATTGTTCTTGTCCTGTTGGTTTTGCTGTCGTCTCGTTGCTTTGCTTTAATGCACGATTGCGGACACGGTTCTCTTTTTCACTCCCGATGGCTCAACCGTTCAGCCGGTTTTTTTCTTGGAGTGCTGAATGCGATACCTCAACACCCTTGGTCACGAGGCCATGCCTATCATCATAAACACAATGGAAATTGGCAGCTTTATCGAGGCCCTTCAGCTTTACTAACTCTTGCTCAGTATCAATCTCTATCTAAAATCAACAAGATTATATATTTTATAAGTCGGCATCCGTTGATGTTATTTCCTGGTGGTTTCTTTTACCTCATAATTAAGCCTCGATTGGCCTTAATCCTGGGATTAACAGAATATTGTTGGTCTAAGTGCCGTCAATTTGTTTTAGGTCTTCGAGATGATGGCTGGAAAAATATCAATAGTTTTTGCTCTCAATTGCTGACCCATCAATCAAGTTATTGGTATACCTCTGGAGAATTAGCTGATCTTCTGGCAAATAACCTCTTGGTACTAGCAAGTTGGTTATTAATGAGTCGATGGCTTGGAGTTGGTCTATTTTGGACTTGTTACTCGTTGGTGATGACAGCTTCCGCAGCAATCTTTATTTGCATCTTTTTTGTTCAACATAATTTCGAAGGTTCCTATGCTCATGGTAATGACGACTGGAGCTACTTTACTGCAGCAATTGAAGGGAGTAGCAATTTAGATATTCCACTATGGCTTAATTGGTTTTTTGCAGATATTTCATTCCACAGCATTCATCATCTTTGCGAGCGGATACCTAATTATAGATTGAAGGCATGCCATACACATAATAAAGCACTTCTGCATCGAGCAAAGAAATTACGCATTACAGACATACCAGATTGCTTTGCTTATATTCTTTGGGACTCAGACTCCAATAAGTTAGTCACGCTTGCAGAAGCAGATCTACAATCTGTTTGACTAGACCATTTTAATCGTAGATATTCTATTTGCTTTCACCACAATCAATATAGAAACTGTTTTGAAATCTAATCATCTGCTATTACGGTAACTAAAACGGAGAGGGTGGGATTCGAACCCACGATGCCCTTGCGGACATGCTGGTTTTCAAGACCAGAGCCATCAACCACTCGACCACCTCTCCCTCAACTGACTCGATCAAGTCAGCTTTGATAGTTTAAACCATGACATTGAATGGATGATGACCATGCTCGTATTTGATCAGAATACAGTGTCTTCTGTCAGCCATGGCCAACGGTTTTCACTCGTCATAGCAAGCAAATCATCGTCTTTCTCTGCATAGTCTCCGGCTATCAAGCTGATGAACTGCAGATTAGGAAAGAAAGTTTCCATCTTTTCCTTAGTGCCAATACTATCGGTAAGCGCATCGACGTATGAGGCATATAATTCGTGGCGTATATCTCGCCAATTCAGTGATGTTGATGAATCTAGATCATCATTATTCTCAACACCTATATTCAATCCAGTAAGAACGTCACGAATATCTCCTGACTCAATACTTGCTAGCCCGCTATTGGAATTAGGATTCCAGATTGGAATTTCTGCCAGGGTATCAGATCTTTTTTTGAATATGTAATTTACATTAATAGCCGGTGAGACCTTGACTTCATCACCGCTCCAATCAAGGCCTAGAGTTACATCACCCTTAAGTATTCGCTCAAGATTTACCTTTTCCGCTGGCGTAGGTGATAACTCAACGCCGCCTGTCAAAGGAACTCCTAAATTTACACCAAGTGGAAATGCTTCATCCCATCCTGGCACTATCCAGCCGACATAGTTATATGCTTGTTGTGTAAGAGCTTTTGAAATTAGCTCTATACCAGCTGTGATATTAAGTGATGGGGTGAATTTTGCCGATGTTTCCTCTAAATCCCAATAGGAATATTTAGTGATAATGTTCTCAAGTGATTCAAGTGGTGAGCTAGTAAATATTTCCATTAACTGATTTCCACTAAGCTCAATTCCAGCTTTTGTTTTTAAATCCATACCCATACTTGCCGAAACGGTGCCCTTTAAACCAGGAAATGGCGAGTCTAAAGTTGCAGGTTCAGCGCTTATTGATTTCGAGAAATCAATTTCCATCAGATCGATAGTGCCTGGTAGCTCTGGCGTTAAAAATATATTTTTTAGTAATCCACTTATCCCACTGACTGAACCAATTGAAGGGAAGTTTATTTTGGCGCCATCTGTATCTAAGCTTGGTATATCTGGCTTCCATAAATCAGAGGTTGAGGGCTGATCCGTTGTATCTTTTGGTTTAGGGTCGCTTGAATCAATAGTAAATGATAATAATGGCATAGTAAATTTTGGGAACCCGGCACCCGATGAATCAGCGCCAGATTCCTTCGAACCTTCTCGATTATTAATAGATGTGATCTTGTCAACAAATGCCTTAGTTCCTTCCAATTTCTTTCTTAGATGAATTTCTGGCTTACCATAAAGAGTATTATTTATTTTATAGATATTATCGATCATATCTGCTGTATTGCTTCCAAATGCACCCTTCATAACTTCTTTCCCAATCACTGATCTTGGAGGTTTAGGTATACCGATTTGGTCCAACGCCCACCAGATATCACCAGGAATCAAATCTACAGCGCCGTCTAATGCACTATCAACTGCATTGTATATGGGATCCATGAAGCCCCATAGGAAGGCGTATACCGGCGTTCTTAAGGTGTCTGTAAAAGTACCAAACTTTTTTGTAAAATTAGGAAGTAATTCTTTAAAATCTCCTATTTGTGGTGTGATATCTTTGATGCTTACTGATAGGCTTGAAGATGCTGCATCTTCCACTTCTCGATTAATACCACTATATTTGAAAAGACCAAAAGGGGTTTTTTGATCATTTAACTTAATGCCACCGGAGACAGCCATATCATTAATTTTAACGATTCCGAGATCGAGTGTTTTTGTCTTGGCTTCGCCTTCTCCAAATTCCGCTTTGCCTTCGATATTTCCAATATTCCAATCACCATTAGAAACATTACTTTCCTTTAGTCGTTCAAAACCAATATTTGTGTAGAAGTTTTCCATGGCCGATTGCATATTTGAGTCACTGCCAGCCTGCAAGTTAACCTCTAGTCCTTTTATTAGCTCATAGTCGACTCCACCATTTACAGCATATATTGTTTCGTACTTGACTTCGCCTCCATCCTGAATTGGATTTTGGGCGAAGCCAAACTCTATTCCTGTTTCTGGTATTTCAAATTCCATTTGGCCTACCTTCAGATCTATTTGATTAGGCTTGCCAGTCACATACCTGAAATATGCTGGCTCTTCCCCCTTGACGATTCGTTCAAACCCAACATTCCCTTCAGCCTTAAATACTGGGCTGTCAAATTCTAATTTTGAGCTATCTTGATTTTGTCGATATGTTGTTTGATTGTTCTCCGAGTCATGACTATAGTCAATGGTTGAATTTCCTGCTACGACGATACTTTTTTCTCCTCCTATAGGCGTTTCAATTCTAATGTCGCCTGTGAATTTTCCACTTTCAGCATGCCATCCATTACCATCATCCTGATCATCCTTTTTCAGTAAGACATTTTCTGCTTGAATAGAACTTTTAAAGATCCCACCACCGTTTACGTCTAGTTTGCCGCCTAAAATATATTCTTCTTGTTCACCATCGTATTTTATGTCGACTTCAGCATTCGTATTTAAATCCAAACCATCGATGTCAAATCCAAGTTTCCCTGTTGCATCCCATGATTGGATCGCCCAGCCACTTTCTTCTTTTTTTACTTTCATATTACTGACTTCTACATCACCTTCAAATAGAGAATTTGAAGATGATAATGTACCACCTATGGTGTAAATTTCTTCTCCTCCTCCTTCATACGATACTTTAACTTCAGCATTTGCAAAATCAAAATCTTCACCACCCAGATTGATTTTGCCTTTCCCGTTCCATTTCTCGACCTTCCATTTAGAAGTATCTCCCGTCACAGAGCTGAGATTTTCGGTTATAACCATCTCATTCAGTTGTGCTTTCGCGCTGAAGATTGTATCAACATCTGCTTTAATTTCTGCTTCATCGACAATGTATTTTTCGCCTTCTGAGTCATAGGAAACTTTAGCCTTGCTATCAAGCGTTATTCCTGGAATATCAATAGCGAGTATTGCGTTTGCTTCCCAGCTGGTGGTCTTCCACGTTTTAGTTTGATCTTGTTCAACTTGTTGAAATCGTAAATTACTAACATTTCCTTCGCCAAGAAATGAGCTCCCTCCAGCTGATAGTGTTCCGTTTGCAATGTAGCCATCAGTACTGTTGTAATTTACGTCAAAATCTGCTCCTAGATTTAAATCACCAGCGACTTTAATTCCAAGATTACCTTTTGCTTTATATGAATCTACAATGTATCCACCAGTATCACTATTTCTAGCAATTAGATCTTCAATCTCAAAATCACCATTGAAAATATCACCCTGACTTGATTGAAGCGACAGCTTTTTAATATTATATTCTCCTGTTTTATATTCCACTTCAGTCTCTATCTGTGAATTGCTTACGCCTGGAATATTTAATTCAAGTTTTCCATTGGCAAGCCATTCGTCTACAGACCATCCATCTTTATAGGAAAAATTTAAGTATTCTAATTTCCCTTCACCTAATACATTATCATCACCTCCTGAAAGTGCCATCTCACCAATCGAATACCTGCTACCACCTTCTGCTGTTCTCTCATATGTAACTGTTGGTAATTCCAGTTGTATTCCGAAGGAGTCAATAGCCAGTGTTCCTTCTGCTTGCCATCCCAATACAGACCAACTCGTTGAACCTTCTGGATACCCAAACTTAAAGTCTTTAAGGCTTCCATTTTTGAATAGAGATTGTTTCGAAGTCTCTTTTGAATTTAAATTACCTGAGAGTTTATATACACCACTGCTAGTATCGCTATCATAATTGTATTCAAAACCCATTCCCCCTGGATCGAAACTTAACCCGATTGCATTGAACCAACTACCTATTTTGCCATTTGCCTCGATCTTCTTAATTCTCCACTCCTTATTTTTATCTCTGAAAAATTCTAGATTGCTCAAATTTGCTTGCTCAAAAATTGACGATGATGATTCGTCTCCGCCTTTTATCTCAATATCTTTCGCACTAAATAAATTTTCTCCACTCTCGAGTTTTTGGTATCCAACGGTGATACCTTCAGGAAGATTGATCCCAGGTATTAATTTTGATATATTACCTGTGACAGACCATGAATCGATCGACCATGATTTGTCCGCTCCCTGGCGTAGTTTAAAAGAGTTGACGAGTGGATTATTGTCAAAAAATGGCTGGATAACAGGTAAGTTAAAGTTTCCCAGTTCCAAAGTATCTGGTTCCTGATCTTCATCAACGATGTTTTGTATATCTGCAGTCTCTGTGTTCAGACCAGGGATGTCAAATGCAAAGTCTCCCCTGATTTGCCACTGGCCAGGACGAAACTTTCCATTGATTAATGAAAAATCAATCTTTGGAATTGTAATGTTATCAAAGATACTCCCTGAACGTCCTGTTGTTATTCCCTGGACGTTGTAATTACCATCATTTGATTTCTCTTGATTAACCTGCTCTTGTGTTTCTGATCCTGTTCTGTTGAATCCGATACTCGATCCCCCCGGTAGCGATGTCAGCTCCCCAAGCCCGAAAAAATCAACCGAAAAGCCACCTGTAAAGTTAAAACCATCGAATGTCCATTTGGGAAATATTGATTCAGTCTCTGGATCTGAATTATTTAATTTGATATTTACTTCTCCTTCAAGACCATACTCAGACAGCTCTAAATAGTCTGTTATTGGATTGTCTGCTCCGAATCGTATGCCTGTGCTGATTGTAAATACTTTAGTATCTAAATCATATTTAATTGTAAAAGTCCCTTCGTTAAGTGTAAACCCGCTGAATTCAACCAGGTTGTCCTGGCTGCTGATTGATACGCTCCAGTCTTTAACATTTCCGTCTTGGACATACACAGTAGCGGTGACGGCTGGATCTGCTACGCCCGGCTTTAAGATATCTGCAGGTAAATTGAACTTAAGTTCACTTTGTGGACCTGCGCTTAATTCAAAATTTTTAAACCCTTTATCGCTTGAACTTAATCCGACTAGTTTTAATCCAGCATTATAATTTATCCCCTGTAGTTCAAACTCCTTGGCGAGTGTTACCGTCGTTCTGTCTTTGAATTTCCAGTGTCCGTTTTCATCTTGTATAGGTGGTTGAGTTGCTTGTAAGAGTCCGTTGTCTGATGACCACCTCCACCTTGGCGTGTCAAGCTCAAAGGGAAGCTGATGAACTGCTAGCGTGATGTCATCGTGCCCTTTAATGCTCTTGCCGCATCCAAGTTTTTCTACGCTGGCGATGATCTTCTTTGTCTTTGCGAGATTCAGATCGATTTTTTTACCTGCGTTGCATGCCCAAAGAACGATCTTTCTTTGATTGCTTCTGCTGTTTTGCAGATTAATCAATGCATTTATATCTAGGCCATTCCCAAGAAAAAGTTTGTTTTCGTTGCCGTGGCAAATTAGGTGAATTTCTTTGGATTTTTCTCGCTTAATGCGGTTGATTATATTTGAATGTTTCTCCCGTTTATTGATGTACGTAATCTGATTGTTGTTGTTATTTTCAAGCTCTTTGATGCCTGGCTGAGACGCAATCTCTTCACAAATGAGCAGCACACGCTTCTCGGAGAGCTCAAAATTCACGCTCTTGCTCATTCTCGAGTCTTCAATCACCCTAATCTATTCACACGTAGCGCCTTTGTTCTGATAATTATTAACTTTTGTGTTGCTGCCGGATAGGCCTCTTTGCTTGCATGCTTTCTGGTTCGATCACCTTTGGCTTCTTCCTCGCTTTTTCATCAAGACATGCCTACATCCTCATACTCATGTCATGTTCCAGGCTTTTTCGGATATCGATGCTTCAGCTTGCCGCCTTCCGGATCAATCTTGATAGGACGTCTGGGCCAAGGCCTGTCGACTTTAATGGTTTAGACCCCCCTTTTTCTCGCTCTCCAGGTACCTTCGAGTTAGACATTCACAGGCTCAATCAGTGCAAGCAGTATTTCGCAACCCCATGACAGCGCTAAATGTTGACTCTTATCTTTCACAGGACCTATAAGACATTTACCTTTGCTTGAAAATGCACCCCCCCAAGCTTTTTGTTCCCAGATCTTTGATTGGGCTAATCTCTTAACCTCTCCTGTTTTTGGCAAAAGCAATATCTCATTTATATTGTAAGGATGTATTGACTATACTCTGTCGATATGTCAACCTCATGAATTTCTTTCAGATCCCTTCGATCAATTATATTTGTCCAAGCATTACTTGTGAAGTTACTGATGCCTAGCAAGCCTCGAGATCGGCTGGGAGAAGTTTATGGACGCCTGACTGTTGTTCGTGCATCAGATCGCCGAACCGCAGCAGGCAATTCCTATTGGTGGTGCCGTTGTAGCTGCGGCAATGAACGTGAAGTTCCGAGTGACTCTTTATCTCATCGCTTGAGAAAGAAAAAGAATATTACCGAATGCATTGAATGTTCTCGTGAACTCACAACTGAGGCTGTTTGTGATAAGAATGATCGTGAGGAGAACTTAAGAAGAAAGCAGGCACTAATTAATCGAAAGAATCTTGCAGGCAAGGTTCCAGATCAATGGCTAAAACTTCCCCTAACTGATGCTCATGCCAGGGAAATTGGTGTAAAGAAATTTTTTAGAGGCACTTATTGTCTTAATGGTCACCTTTCTCCTTATCGAATCAATGGTGGCTGCTTGGCTTGTAATAGAGCTGAATAGGGTTCCTAATAACCAACATTCCATGTACTCTGATTTGTATTGCTTCCCAAGCAGCCATAACATTCATTCCCGTAGCCCATATCCCCATGCCTACCAGGCAAGCGCTAATGGCTCCCATGCCTACGCAGCCAATGCTCACTAAGCCCATGGATACCACTCCAATACTTACAAAGCCCATCGGCACGATGCCGATTGCAATGATTCCACGCGGAGCAATCCCAATAGCAAAAATCTTTGCTAAAGCGGAAAACTCTTCTCCTCGTTTCGATTGATTTGGTCCATCAACAATTTTGGGCTTCATGCTTGTATGGCTACACGTTAATAGTAATACCCTAAGGCTAGTTGCCCATCTCTAGCCATCGCAAAGATCAATCAATCAATTTGATAGGAGGATGGTTAATGTATTTATCCTGCGATTAAGGCTATATCAGTTTTTTAAACCTTTTTTTGGTTTTGTTCGAGGCATGTGATTGATAGGTTTTCCAACGTAGAGATCAGTGATGAAAAAAAAATACAGAATGAATTCCATGCTTCTTGGAGTCTCTGCTTCATTCTTCTTGTCAAACTCCTATTGAAAAGTTGTTAACTATTGATGTGTTGGTCTGTCTATCATTCTTCAGGTTCATGAGCATCGTGTTTACGTGGATCTAAGGCAATATTTTAGGTTTGTACACTCACCATTCGAAGTTTATTTTCGCGGTCTTCAAGTAGTGTCTTTAGCCACTTGGCGGCAATCGCGCGAGAGATGGTGCGATTATGTAGAAATTCGCAAATCACCAGATATAAGGGGCCTGTATTGGATTCAATGTTGAATTGAGCATCGTATGCAAGTAACTGCTCGTCTGTTTGACAAGCCCTAAGTTTGTCGACTATTGCTTCTCGTGTGCTTTTACTCATCGCATTGACCTGGATCTTGGCAGTGCTCATTGGCTTAAGGAGGTGTAGACCGAACTTGCCTCACTCCATAAATAGCCACCTATCGCTTTTGGTTGCAATGGTCTTTACCAATCAATTGATGTGGTTTCGTCAGAATTTGATGCCCCTTGCCATGAGATCCGCCCTCGAGAACCATCCAGGACGGATTCCATCAGCGTTTGAGTCAGCTCCCAGGTTTGGCCAGTGGAAGTAGGCATTTGTCTGAGTCACATCCAGCTGGCCCCGCCTCCATCAGTTCACCTTGGTCATAGGAGTGAAGAGCCTCGAAGAAGTTGCTCCTCACCCTTCGATTAACCACCTCTGCTTGCAGGCGCTCGAATGTGGTTGCATCGATCGGCTCAAACGGCAAGCGAGGGAAGGTGGCATTGTTGGCATCGAAGCGAGCAAGCAGTGCA
Source organism: Prochlorococcus sp. MIT 1303 (assembly GCF_001631965.1). Classification (NCBI taxonomy): domain Bacteria; kingdom Bacillati; phylum Cyanobacteriota; class Cyanophyceae; order Synechococcales; family Prochlorococcaceae; genus Prochlorococcus; species Prochlorococcus sp. MIT 1303. The sequence continues at coordinate 73,292 of NZ_LVHK01000042.1, read as the reverse complement.
GCAGAGATGTACCCCTCACTGTTGTCAATGGCCTGATGCAACGCTTCTCCCAGACTCTCTATCTCATCCTCACGCAGTTCGATCGTCGCTGAAGTGTTGTGGGCCGTGTAATGGCTTTGCACTTGCATGTAGAAATCAAATTGAGCCAGTGCTGAGAAGTTATTGATATTGACAGCATCGGCACCAGGAAGATTGGCCCAGCTGACTTCTGTGGGAATTTCAACCAACCATTCGCTGCAGCGTGGATCAAATGGATCATCCAGCAAGCGACCCTGCTCATCTTTATCAGATTGAGACGGCACAACGGTGTATCCGTAGTCCATACATGCCATCGCCACTGGATCATTCTTTCGGAAGGTAATCCGACGAATGAAACGCTGGGCTTTAGGAGGATGCCATCCCGGTGCTGCTCCTGTAAGCAGACTTTTCGTTCCGGCTGGTTGAACTGTGGTGCAACGGCTAGGGCGACGCAACTCGTGGCGATCGCAATAGTCCCATACCGTTTCGTTGACGATTTTTTTCCAACGGATCAAAAAGGATGCTTCCTTTTGCTTGAAATGGCGACCTTCTTCTGTGTCAGGTCGCCCGTTTTCCCACCATCTGAGCCAGGCAGTGCCGAATGCATGGACGAAGAAGTCAAATAAACCAGTAAAGCTCACACCCACAATTGGATCCCAGGCACGGCTTTGGCGATATCTGGGAACTTCAAAGCGATGGTTTAGCAGGCAGGCAACCGAAAGAGCAGCAGCTTTGAAAGCATCAGCTTGACCGTCTTCATCACAAGGGTCGATTTGGTTGAGATGGATCTCGGCCAAATTGCAGTGAAAGTCGGCTCCAAGAATTTCCCCACATGGGTTTAGGCCATAGCGGCCTAGTCGATGCTTTAGTTCGCTGGCATCGATCGGACCGTGGTTGGTCTGTAACCAGCGACCTGCTTCGTCTCTTCCCTGATCGCAGTAGATCCCAATGAATTCCTGGCGTAATTCTTTTGTGGTGAGCAGGTCTGCATTGGAGCGTGCAATGGCCTCTGGTGCGAATTGAATGGCACCCTCCCCAGAATGGAATTGTTTTCTTACGGCCTCAACCACAATCGATCGGCTCGGCCTGTTGTGGTAAACCCTGGTGTGATTAGCCATGCGTAGCGCATCTTTTTCGGGATCGATGCGCCAATTACCGTCGGCATCTTGTTGCCAGAGATTTTCTTTGGCATCTGCAGCTGCAAGATCTTCCGCCGAAAACTGACGCATGCCAGCACTACGGCGGATGTTGCCTGCAACGATCGTTACTGCGGCTTCGTCGATTAGGAGGCAACACTCCACTGATGTGAGGCGACGGCCGACTGCTTTACCAAGCAGTCGAGCGACACGGGTATAAAGATCCTTCAGCTTCACTGGATTGGCCATGCCACCAAAGCCCTTGAGGGTCTCGCCTACTGGCCTTACGTCTGAAAGGTCAATACTCACATTGATGGTTCGTCCAGCGAAGCGCTCATCGCTGCATAGTTCGAGTAATAACTGATAGCTGTCAACCCAGCCACGACGTGTGTCTCCAACCTTGATCAAGACGTTGTCGTTTTCAATGCTGTGCGTTGTCTGCTCTTGTCTTTGATGTGCTGCTGTTAGGCCAATATCTGTGACGCCAACGATTTTGATGGGGTTGCGAACCACCGGAAGCTGATCAATCAAGTGAGGTTCAATGACAGCACCAGTTCCGCAGCCCATCATCGCAAGGTCCATCATTAGACCAAAGGCTTCCCAGTCCACCAGGTTGGTGGATGTGCAGTTGTAGGCACCTGAGAAATTCTCTGCTCTTTCGATCCAATCCGTTCCACCGATCCATAGCCAACGACCAGAGGGGAGAGCCTTTTTCTCGGCTTGCATGCGCGACATCAGCGCTACTTCCTCAGCTCTGAGTTTGCCGAGTTGCTGCAGTCCTTGGAGGTTGCGTGTGCTGACTTCGTTCCAGCTTTCTCGTCCCGACGAGGTGCGGCGGCTATAAGTGCGATAAAAAACCGGGTTAGCGGCTGGAGCCGTGGCAGGGAAATCACCACGTTGTCCGCTGGCTTCTAAGGCTGTCATTGCTATCTCAGGTCTGCTCGAAGTCAGGGTCATAGGTTGGCTTATGCCGATAAGTACGGGAACGCTACCGCCACTCATGGTGTCTGCAAGCTTTAGTAACACCATCGACAGTGCCTAGCTGAGACTAGTGAGAAATCTGATTGAGATCTTGTGAAGCGTTTGCCTGAGCCGGAGTTAATGGATGATCCGCTTCAGGCCAAGGCCTATGCCGAAGCAGATTTTTCCTGTGGTGATGAGGCATTGATCAATCGCTTGCAGGAGTATCTGATCAGCTTGTGCAAGATTCCTTCTCCAGGCAGCATGATCGTTGATCTTGGTTGTGGACCTGGAAATATTTGCGAGCGTCTCCAGTGCCTCTGGCCTGATGTGATGGTGCTTGGCATTGATGGTGCTCAAGCGATGCTTGATCACGCTTTGCAACGGCAAAAAGCGATGGCCGCTGAACTTAAGGGACTGACCTATCGCTGTTCCAATCTTTCATCACTCGTGAATCAATGCGTCGATTTGAAATGTTCGGCTGCTCTTGTTGTTAGTAATAGCTTGCTTCATCACCTTCATGACCCCAATCTTTTATGGCAGGTCACCAAGTATTTAGCAGCCCCAGGTGCGTTTGTTTTTCATCGCGATCTGCGTCGCCCCTTATCGACTAAACAGGCTATTGCGCTTCAACAAAAACACATGCAGGAAGCACCTTCTATTTTGATTCGTGATTATTTGGCGTCTCTGCACGCAGCCTTCACCTTGGAAGAGGTGCAGTCACAGCTTGGTCATGCAGGGCTAGATCATTTGCATGTGATCGAAGTTGAGGACAGGTATCTCGACGTATTTGGTACGATCTAAATGCATAGGGTCAGTTTGATTTATGAGGCCTTCTCGCCCTTTCTCACAAGTGCGGGTGCAAGTCTTTTCCCATTGAATTGAGTTGTCGCTGAAGAAAGTATTGAGATCAAAGATGGTGTTGGCGCCATAGCCCTCAGGAAGGGGTCAGTACTAGAAAGCGATGATCTTGGTTGTGTCGGTGGATCAGAATTGATTGTGAACGCTTAAGCACTTTTCCCGAACAGTTTTTCTCACTGAGATGAGTTGAGATTGAAAAACTGATCACAATCAATCATTGACAGAGGCTGAAATATCAGCCTTGCACCTGCCAAGAAGTGAATTCCTTGTCTTATCAATCTCAGACGCAGTCAAAGGCTTGATCATTTATCGCACCTTTAATATGCACTTGCACCCGCCAGATCTTCGTCAACGCTTGACCTCTCTTCCCGATTCCACGAGCCCGCCGATTGATTCGGCCTCTTCAATCGATATAGATCAAGTCCTTGAGGCCTCGTTGGCTGAGGCCATTAGCCGTCGCCGCAATTTCGCAATCATTTCCCATCCAGATGCGGGGAAGACCACCCTTACAGAAAAATTGTTGCTTTATGGAGGTGCGATCCAGCAAGCAGGGGCTGTTAAAGCCCGTGGTGAGCAGCGCAAGGTGACCTCTGATTGGATGGAGTTGGAGAAGCAGCGGGGTATATCGATCACCTCCACCGTGCTGCAGTTTGATTATGCAGATACCACAATTAACCTTCTTGATACCCCCGGACACCAGGATTTTTCCGAAGATACTTATCGCACCCTGGCGGCTGCAGATAATGCGGTGATGTTGGAGGATGCAGCTAAGGGTTTAGAACCTCAGACAAGAAAATTGTTTGAGGTATGTCGCATGAGAAACATTCCAATCTTTACTTTCATAAACAAGATGGATCGTGCAGGGCGGGATCCTCTGTTGCTGTTGGATGAGATTGAAGCAGAGTTGGAACTAATACCTTGGGCCGTGAATTGGCCTATTGGTAGTGGGGAGTTGTTTCGTGGTGTTATTGATCGTCGAACTAGAAATGTCGTTCTTTTTACACGAGCGGAAAGGGGCCGGCAAGCCAGTGAACGCCACCTTCATCTTGACGATCCGGAATTACCAAGTCTTGTCGAGCAGGAGCTTTTGGACCAAGCTTTGGAAGAGCTAGAACTCTTGGAGGCAGCAGGTGCAGAGCTTGATCTGGAATTAGTGCATGCAGGCGAGTTGACGCCTGTGTTTTTTGGTTCAGCAATGACCAATTTTGGGGTAAGGCCATTCCTTGATGCCTTTCTTGAGATGGCGCAGCGTCCGGTAGCACGTTCTACAAGTGAGGGTCCTGTTGATCCTTTGCGATCGTCCTTCAGTGGCTTTGTGTTCAAATTACAGGCCAATATGGATCCTCGTCATCGTGATCGTGTCGCCTTTGTAAGGGTCTGCAGCGGACGTTTTGAAAAGGACATGACGGTGCGCCTAGCACGAACCGGTAAATCCATACGTCTATCTCGCCCACAGAAGTTATTTGGCCAAGAACGCTCGGTCGTTGATGATGCCTATCCAGGTGATGTTATTGGTCTAAATAATCCTGGTATGTTTGCGATTGGTGATACTCTATATACAGGCTCTAGAGTTGAATACGAAGGTATACCATGCTTTAGTCCTGAGATATTTAGCTGGTTACGTAACCCGAACCCTTCAGCATTTAAAAATTTTCGTAAAGGAGTTAATGAGTTAAGAGAGGAAGGTGCTGTACAAATTCTCTACGACACTGATCAGAGCAAGCGGGATCCGATTCTTGCTGCAGTAGGTCAGTTGCAGCTTGATGTTGTTCAGCATCGTTTAGAAAACGAATATGGCGTTCAGACCCGCCTTGAACCGATGGGATTCCAGGTGGCACGGTGGGTCAGTGATGGTTGGCCTGCTCTAGACGAGATGGGTCGAATATTTAATTGCAAGACCGTTCAGGATGCCTGGCAGCGTCCTGTTCTCTTGTTCAAGAACGAGTGGAACCTTAACCAGCTTCTTGATGATCACCCTGCGTTGGAACTTAGTGCTGTTGCGCCTGTGGTTAGTGGTGTAGAGCCGATCAGCCTCTGAGCGCTGGGCTTAAATCTGCTTCCCTGACGAAAAGAACTCGCGATTCACTGCTCTAGTTAGCCAGAATCGTTAAAGAATGTTTTCAGTGGTAGTGGACAACCAATGGCTGATACGCCCCTGTGTTGATGGTGGCACTGAGTACGTTTGCTTTCGTGTTGCAAGCTGCAATGAACAACCTGAAAGGGTTGAAATGCTTGTTGGCTTCCACCTTCCACCACAGATGCCGTTGCTCAAGAGGAGGCAGTGGATGGGACAGCAAGAGGCTTTGGTTTGTTGCAAACAGCTCCAGAACAGCCATGGCTATCGCTATGGTTCCCCCCTCTTTTGAGCTGGTCTCGATACGCTCAGAGTAGTTCTCTTAGAACCATGGCCTCGGGCATCGGCTCCAGTTCGAATCCAGGGTCGCAGGATCCGTACTCCATCCTTGGTCTTGAACCAGGAGCCAGCTTTGAATCTGTGCAACAAGCAAAGGAAAAGCGGCTTTTAGAGGTAGGCGATGACCTGCAAGCCAGGGCAAGGGTGGAAGCGTCTTATGACGCTGTGCTCATGTCCAGTCTCAAGGAACGTCAGCTTGGCAAAGTGAGCAATGCTGCAGTCAATGCCTCTCAGCGAGAGGAGCTGCAAGTCGAGACAGCTGCTCGCAGTGGTGGAAGCAATGCACTGCTTACACGCCTACGCAATATCAATTCATCAACTGCTAACACCAAACCAGGAGAATTCTGGCCGAATCTCTCTCTACCTGAAGGTCAGGGCCTCACGGTTCGATTGATCTTGGGAGGACTTGCCTTATTGCTTGTGATCGTTGCTCCTGTTGGAAGTACGGAGCTTATCCTTGCTGTATCAACAATTGCTCTGTTTCTGAGTCAGATCAGACGAGGTCGTCGCCCACTTGCATCATTGGGTTGGAGTGTTCTCTTACTTGCTAGCGGCTTGATTCTTGGGGGACTCCTCCTGCAAGCCATGACAGCTTTAACAAGCGTTACCCTGCCGATTACAGGAGACCAGCTTGAAGCGGTGCCAACAGTGTTGTTGCTTTGGGCTGGTGCACTCCTTTTGGCTTGATTAGATAAGACCCATGAATAATGGCTTACTTTCACCATCTAATTAACTGATAAAAAGCATTTGTTTCGCTTTTGTCAAGCAATTAAATATTTTTTTGATTGTTATTCAATTCTATATTGCGAGCAAGCCTGGAGAATGCTTTTGAGTTCTTCAGCAAAAAAAAACTTAGTGTTGCAATATTTTTCGGCGCCCAAGGCACCTTGGAAGTAATATTTTTAACTTTATCCACTACCTATTGATTTAAAACTCAGGAAGATTTTTATAGATCGCTAACCCATTTAGCTTTTAAAGCGTTGCTCATGAATGGTTGGCCAGTGTGAATTGTTTCTCTGTGACTTTCGATTACGAAGGCAGCTAGTTATCTAAGTTGATTGAGAGCTATTTAGGCTCCTTATGAAGCTGACCTGAATCGAGCCGATACGCTGCACTTGACAAACCCTCAAAGAGTTCTGGCTCATGAGTGGCCACGATTAACAACTGATCTCGAGCAAGCTTGGAAAGCAGTTCCAATACCTCATCACGTACTGACCAATCAAGCCCGGCGGTCGGTTCATCAAGCAGCAAAATGGTTGGCTTGCGCAGCAACTGAACAGCAAGAGCAAGCCGTCTTTGTTGCCCTCCACTGAGACGTTCTGGTGCTTGCTTCATGTTGATCTGAGCCAGTCCAACCTTTTGTAGCGCTTGTGTTTGATCCCCACTGGTGAGTCGGCGATGCCCTAAGCGCAGCTCCTGGGCAACAGTTAATCCAAGAAAGTGCCGCTCTGGGAATTGAAATACGACCCCACACATCCAGCGTCGTTGACGCTGATTTAAGGGTTTGTGTTCCCAGTAAATGGCGCCTTGTTGAGCACTTGCAAGTCCACTGATCACCTCTAGCAGACTGGTTTTGCCACTTCCACTAGCGCCAGCTATTACAACGGGTTGGCTCGCATGAGCAATGAGATCAACTCCCTGCAGCACAGGTTCTTCAGATGTTGAGGGACGGTATTGAATGTCTTTTAGCTCCAGCATGAGCACCTCACTTCTCTGGTCACAGCAGCCAATGATCCTCCAATTTGATTGATGAATGCTTGCTTATGCAGACGGATCTGTCGAATGCCGCGATGATGCAGCCATCGTCGAGCTTTCATGGACGTTCGTTTCCGCGAGGTTGATCCATTCAACTGTTGGCTATGGCTTCACTTTGCCGATGTACCAAGCCAGGGTGAGCAAAATTACGTCGATGGCATCTTTGATAGTTGGTACGTGATTGGCCGTTTGGGTGGATTTAATGCTGAGAACCTACAAGTCCATGAGGAAGGTGCGGATCTCAGCTGGATCACTTACGACAATGAAGACGCCAGATCCGTGATCCCTGCGCTGATGCACAACATGGGCCAGTTGGAATATCAAGGCTGCTGGGCACGTTGTTGGGTTGATCTTGGTACAAGTGATGCTGTTGCACTTGATGTCTTGATCAACGCTCTCCAACAAATTGACTCCGATGTGGTGCAGTTGGATGAAGTGTTGATTGGTGGTGTCAATGATGACTGGCCTGTTGAGCCCCATCCCGACAGCATCTTTCCTGTGGAGGCCTAGGCAGTCTCTTGGCTGAGCTCAGGCGCCTTTTGGTTGAATCGCAGCGGTTTGATGCAATCACTGCTTCTGACCATTTGTTATCTCTCAAGCAAGACGAAGTCCATTACCTGCGCAGAGTGCTTCGCCTTCGCAATGGGCAAGCGGTTGCGGTTGTTGATGGTGTTGGCCATTTCTGGGAGGCCCATCTACAAGCAGGTGATTTTTTAAAACTTGACACGTCACCTTCGTCTCCTTCTCTACAACAACCTCGCCATCGTCAACAACTCGGTTTGGCTGTTGTTCTCCCAAAGCGTGGCTTTGAGGAGGTTTTGAGGATGAGTTGTGAACTAGGCGTCAACCTGATTCAGCCTCTACGTTCTGATAGGTGTACTCCTCAGGCGGAGGAGCGACCATTGCGATGGAAGGTGATCCTTAGGGAAGCAGTTGAGCAATCTGAGCAGCTTTGGCAGCCAGAACTTTTGCCCATAGCAGAAGCTTCAGCCTTGTGGAAAAGTCCACCAGATCATGCAGTTTTTGCTTTGGCCACCACTCGTCGGCAGGGACTGATTGATCTACAACTTTTGATGGAAGGATTGACCCCAGAAATCAACCAAGTCACAGTTGCGATTGGTCCTGAGGGTGGTTGGAGCCCACTTGAAGAGTGTGCCGCTGAGGCCGCCGGTTGGGTGCCTGTGGCGTTGGGAGATTCAATCCTGCGCACTTGCACAGCTGCTGTGGCAGCAGCTCAAACAATGGTTTCAAGTCGACGGATCAGCTTGTCAAGAGATCAGTCAAGATCTGATTGAATTCCTGCAGGCTTGTTTTTGATCTACGCGGCTGCGTATTTGCTCACGAATGTCAGCGCTTATCGGCGTCTTTTTCAAGCAAACCTTCATCTCATAGCGGCTTCCTTTGGCTCGAGGGCTTGGACTTCTTCAGTGATTTTCTGCACAGTCTTTTGAGGTGATAATTTTCTCAATGCTGAGATTGAGAAGATCAAAACCGTAGGCTGTTTTTTCTGCTTGATGCTCTGGTCTGCCAGACAGCGTCAAGCAATAGCCCACGCTTGCTGTCTCTTGTCCAATCTGGCCAAAGGCAGTGCTATCAAAGTTGATGCTTTTTTCTAATCCGACTCTGGTTCAATGGCTCTGGGCTTTTGCTTTCAATGCTCTATTGATTGCGCTGGCCCAGAGGCTGCCATTACTCACTTCCTCCGGATGGATTCATGCCGGGGCACTAGGCACCATCCTCTGGGGGTGTCTGGGCTGGCGTGGGTGGCTTGCGGTAGTGATTTATCTCGTACTGGGATCGATGGTCACCCGTCTTGGCATGGCCCAGAAGAAACTCGCTGGCCTTGCTGAGGGACGTGGTGGCAGGCGTGGGCCTGAAAATGTCTGGGGATCTGCCGCCACTGGTGCTGTAGTGGCAATCCTGATCAAACTGGGCCTTGGTTCCCAGTCTTTGCTGATGATCGGTTTCGCAGCAAGTTTTGCTGCGAAACTTGCTGACACCTTCGGCAGTGAGATAGGCAAACGTTGGGGCCGAACCACTGTGCTCATCACCACGCTGCGTTCTGTACCTGCTGGTACGGATGGCGCCATCAGTCTCGAGGGCACTCTCGCAAGTGCCCTTGGCAGTCTTTTGATGACCTTCGTGATGGTCTCCCTCTCTCTGTTGCCTTTTGGTTTCCAGGCGGTCTTGGTTGCTTTGATTGGCTTATTGGCCACTCTTATGGAGAGCCTTTTAGGCGCAATTGCTCAGAACAAAATTAGTTGGCTGAGTAATGAACTTGTTAATGGTTTACAGACAAGCTTTGCTGCTGTTTTTGCCATCGCAATCGCCGCTTGGCTTGGTTTGGCTGCTTAACCAGCTAATCAGATTTGTTTGTGGACCAAAGTTGAAGTTGTTTAATTAAACCTCGCAAAACTCTTCGCAGCTTGTTCTCCTTCATCTTTTCGCTCTTTGCTAACTGTCTCAAGCTGATGTCATCGATGTAATGGGCGTAAAGCAAGTGTTGCTGGTGGGGTGTTAGACGCTGAATAGCCTTTTTTAGCCATTGGTATTGCAGATCCGGTTCTTTCTGCTTTGGTGACTTGAGCCGTTCCAATAATGGGACTCTCTTCTCAACATGATTGCCACCTGTTGAACTCTCTTTGGCATCCAGAGATACAAGGTGTGTCTGCCATATGGCTTCCGCAGCTTGATGCCAGCGCTCTGAACTTACATTTAATTGTGCAGCCAGTTGCTCTTCGGTGAAAGGTTTTAAGCCATCATTCTGCTGCTTCTGCTGGAGTCTCATGCCGCGGGTATATAGGTCTCTCAGTCGCCAGGGCACTCTCACAATCTGGCTTCTGTCTCTGCGGAAATGGAGGATCTGGCCGTTGGCACGGGCCATTGCATAGCTACTTACTTTAAATCCAAGATTGGCATCGAATTTCTCCATCGCCATGATTAATCCCAGTCTTGCTTCTTGAATGAGATCATCCAGTTCTTCTCCGCCACGGGTGGCTTGGCGAGTTGCTGCAAGGTGCGCCAATCCAAGGTGTTCAATTACAGCCTGATTGCGTTTTTGTATCGATTCGGGCAATGAAAATGAACGCTTATACCTAGAGCACTTTGTTCTCTTTCTCAGCAAGGTTTTGTAAGAAGTTTGTGCCATGACTTGACTTTCTATTGACATTCTTAACTTTCTGCTTTTCTGCAACGCTGGTAAACCATCTAAAGGATGAACATCGGATTCCTTAGGGGTGATTTCAGCCAACCGTAGGAGTGAAGTTTGTTAGTGGTTCGAGCTGTGCCCACTCCAGCAGCGATGTCCATGCCATCACCCGATGGTGGATCCAGTCATGTCCCTCTGAGTTGAGATGGATACCATCGGGTTCGATCCAGCTGAGCCAGGCAGGTTCATTGAGCATGGCGTTGTGCAACGGCAGAAATGGCACATCAACCTCAAGACAGGCTTCCTCAAGCTGGGCTTCATAAACGGCCCCCGATTGGTTTGAATACCAGAGGCATTGCGCAAATGGCATTACAGCTTCATCGACAGGAGTGAGGCCCATCACCATCACCTTGGTGAGGTGTTTCATCTCTGTCAGCATTTGCTGCAGGCCAAAGCGAAAGGCCTCTGCTGTGAGTTGGGGCCGGCCATCGGGGCGTCCAATACGTGCTGTGTCATTGAGGCCCACCGCCAGTAGAACTGCATCAGGAACCTGACGACGGAGTTCGCCTCGACTTTGCCATTCCTGTTGCCAGCGTTTGGCAACACTTTCCAGCCCATCACCACGAATTCCAAGCTGGTAGACCACTGGGGCATCAGGGAGGCTCATCCATTGGCATCGCAGACGTTCACACCATCCGCCCCCCTCTCGATCCCCCCATCCATAAACACCACTGTCACCAATGACAACGAGTCTCTTGTATGTATTGGCCATCACATCGACAAGTGGAACCTGATCAGCTTTGTAGGTCTACAACCATAGGTAGCTTTTTAGTTGAACCAGTCCAGTGATATCGCAAGCGATCAGTGATTGATTCTCCGATCAAGGTCAGAGCTGTGAACACCGCGATTAGGACACTGACCTGTGCCCAGTTGAACGAACCAAGAGATTCGATCAACTGCCAACCCAGTCCAGTGCCTCCAACCATGCCAACTACCACGGTTTCACGCAAAATCACGTCCGTTCTGTAAGCGGCATAGGCTAAATAGCTACGGCTTTGGCCGCTAAAGGATCCATAGAGCCAAGCCGATCGTGCTCCGGCGCCAGTCGCGCTTAGGGCTTTCAAATTGTTGTCGCTTTGTTGGTCAAGTCCTTCTTTTAAGAGGCGGCCCATCACTCCAATGTTGTGGGCTCCAAGTGCAAGAGCAGCAACAGCCACACTCGGTTTGCTGAAGAGCAGCAAAAATAGAGCAGTAAGAGGGGTTGGCATCAGTCTTAGCAGTCCCCAGATGATTCTTTGTATTGCTATTCCCAGTCGGCTTGGCCAAACCATCATTGCTAGTGGCGGTGTTCCGATAGCTATTCCTGCTGCTAACACTGTTAGCAACATCGTGCTGCTGATTAATTGGATCCATGGGAGAGCATTAATAGCATTTATTAGCTCATCAACAGTTGGTAATGGAAGGGGACTCCAGTGAAGAGGTTCTCCTAGATCAATATCAACTGCATTGAGCCAGGGAATACTTAGAGCGCAAAGAATCAATAAGACAATCAACATTGTGGCAATTTGCCATATTCCATTTTTCGATAATATGAAATATCCACGTATCAAACCTAATATCTGCTCAAGACTAAACATCACTGCTGCCAGTAACCATAAAGCTGTCCATACGTCCTTGAATTGAAGAGATTGAAGTGCCAGTTGAAGGTCAGTCCCAATACCACCTAATCCAAAAACCCCCAACACGATTGCCCCTCTTAATGCACATTCAAGTCGATATCCGACATAACTCAATAAGACAGGCCCCATCGCAGGGCCAAGAGCTGTTATCAATGCGGAGGAGGAGCCCGCCCCAGCCTGTTTTAAGCCCCTTAAGGCTCGACGATCCTGGGTGTCAAGTTGATCGCTTATGACTCGAGCAACAAGTGAGGTGTAAGGAATGACGATTGCAACAATTGCTACCCAAGGGCTCAGTCCAACCATTTGAAGTAACAACAAACCCCAGAGCAGTTCATGAATTGCTCGCGGTATTGCCAAAAGTCTGCGAATCACAATCGCTGGCCAGCTTTTTCCTAAAAAGGTCTCCCATACCACCCTGGCGCTGGCTATGCCAAGACAAATTCCAAATATTGAACTGATTGACCAGCTAAGAAGAGCTGTGGCCAAAGTGATCTGTATTCCTCTAAATACACTTTGAACGACCTCTGCTTGAATAGATGGATGAACGGCAGCGCATATAAACTCCCATAGGAGAGTGACTCCACCATTGTGGAAACTTATGAGGATAGAAATAAGTACAGGCAATAAAGCCAGTGCTGGCAAAAGGCTCAGGATTGGAGGAGTTGGACTAAGGCGACTCATGCAGATCCGTAGATCAAGGCTAAGGCTTCTTCATCAAGACAGTCAGCAGGTTGATCAAAGACAACTCTCCCAGACTTAAGTGCGATTACCCTGTCAAAGTGCCGAAAAAAGGAAGGTTGATGCAGGCTCATCAAAAGGGTTCTTTCTTCGCCCATATCACTCGTCATCGTGTTGTCCAAGAAAAGATGGAGGATTTCCTTTGCAAGGATTGGATCGAGACTGAATAAAGGTTCATCAGCGAGAATGAGTTCTGGTTTTTGACGTAAGAGGCGTGCTATTGCCACTCGCTGCCGCTGTCCTCCGGAGAGTTCGCTTACCATTGCAGAAAGGATACTCGTTGAAAGACCTACTTTTTTAAGACATTCACTGCAGGCATTTAATTCGATTGGCTTGAGTAAATTAGCTAGAGCCCATAGTAAATTTCTGTTGGCTAACGCACCACTGTTAATGTTTTGTGCAACGTTGAGCTCTTCTACAAGACGAAGATCTTGCCATAGAGTTCCTATTTTTTGTCGTTGACGTTGCCCTAAGTTTGAGGTTGGATAATTTTGCCAAAGCACCTTACCTGAATCAGGGATAAGAGTACCGTTGGCAACCGCTAATAAGCTACTTTTTCCTGATCCGTTGCTACCTACAAGTGCAACACGCTCTCCAGAGGAAATGCTAAGGTTAATATCATTAAGCCGATTCCCTCTACTGCTTTGAACAAATACGCCCCTTATTTCAAGCAATCTTCTCACTGAATCTTTCCTAGCTGTCGACCTATCTCCTCGATCGTTATGTATTGAGTTTTGTCTGCATCTACAAAACTATTTGCCCCAAAAAGTTCAAGTATTTTTTCTTGAGACTTTGAATCTTTCTTTAACCCAGTTAGAGTTGACTTTAGATTCTCAGTGAAACCATCGCCAAATTTTTCATCGAGATTTGGTTGTGCTAGCCAGTGATAGTCGGCATATGGGGGCGTCCTCCAAATCACTTTAACTTTAGCTGGATCGATGCGGCCATTTCTCTGAGCCGCTTTCCATACGCTTTCATTCAGGGCACCAGCGTCAAATGAACCACTTTGCACCAAAGCAATTGTTGCATCATGACTGCCACTGAAACCTGGCTTGCCTCCGGAAAAATCAGTCATTTGCACACCTGCTTGCTGAAGGAAATGCTGAGGCATTAATCTTCCAGAGGTGGAACTTTCTGAGCCAAAGGTGAAGCGCTTCCCATTAAGTTGTTGAAGTCCAGACTGGTTTTTTAATGGCTTAATTCCGCTCTTTGTATTGGCTATAAATACACTTGTAAATTTGGCATCAATATCTCTTTGAGCGATAACTTCTGCTCCTGGCTTCTGCAACCTAGCTTGTACACCTGTTAGGCCTCCAAACCAAACAAGATCAAGGCTGTCGGTGCGGAATGCACTGACTGCGGCTGGATAGTTCGTCACTGCTTTGTAGCGAACGGGCACGTTTAATTCTTTGCTCAGTTCAGACGAGAGTAGGCCGTATAAACGGTTCAATCGCTCAGGATTCTGATCGGGAATTGCCCCAATACGAAGTGTCTTCTCAGTTTGATTAGTGCAGCTCAGTAACCCAAAGCAGCAGATCAATGCAGTGAGGACCAACGCCCGGTCTGGTCTTGAAGGCATGTTGTCTTTGTTGTGTTGTGTCTTTAGCTCTGTTTCAGAGCTTTGCGGAGACGTTCTAGTCCATCGCAAATCGTTTCATGGGACACAGCACAAGTGAGGCGTATGCAACTGTCGTCTCCGAATGCGGCACCTGGAACCATGGCAAGCCCATAGTTTTCAAGAGCTTGCTGACAGAAACTTACTGAGTCGAGGCTTCCTTCAGGTAGTTTTGGGAAGGCATAAAAGGCACCTTTTGGAGAGATCAGGCTGATCCCTTCAAGGCCAAGCAAGCCAGAGGCGAGGAGTTCGCGTCGGGTGTTGTAGCTATTAACCATCTTTTTCACACACTCTCTTGAGCCTTGCAGCGCGGCCAAGGCTCCACGCTGAGCGAAACTGCAGACATTGCTCGTGCTCTGGCTTTGGAGGGCAGTGGCCGCTTTCACTGCATCAGCGGGGCCGGCTAGATAACCCAACCGCCAACCAGTCATTGCCCAGCCCTTGGCAAAGCCGTTAACGATGAAGGTTCTGTCTGAAAGATCTGGTGCTATAGCAGAGAAGCTGTGATGCTGTTGCCCGTCTTCAAGAATGAACTCGTAGATCTCATCACTCATGACAAGGATCTGGGGATAATTTCTTAGCAGATCGGCCAAAGCTTCCAGCTCCTTGCGTGCCATTACACGACCGGTTGGGTTGCCCGGGGAATTAAGTAATAACAGACGGGTTTTTGGGCCGATGGAAGCTTCTAGGTTGTTGAGATCTAGACAGAAACCGTTTTCTGGTGTGGATGCAAGTGTTGTCACCTTTGCACCGGCTAAGCGGGCCATTTCTGGATAACTCAGCCAATAAGGAGCAGGGATTAAAACCTCATCGCCTGGATTGAGGATCACCTGAAACAAGTTAAAGATTGCTTGCTTGCCTCCATTGGTCACCAACACTTGCTCTGCATTGGTTGGCACAGTGTTTTCTTTGCTGAGCTTGGTGGCTATTGCCTCACGCAGTTCAGGGTCTCCAGCGGCAGGGCCATAACGGGTGATGCCGTCACGGAGTGCCTTCACCGTGGCATCAATGATGAATTCAGGGGTATTGAAATCCGGCTCACCAGCACTCATGCTGCAAATGTCGCGGCCTTCTTTCTGAAGAGCCTTTGCTCGAGCACTGATTGCCAGTGTGAGTGAGGGCTGAAGGGCAACGACTCGGTCGGAAAGATGAGGCGGGAGTGGCATTGGTGCCGCATCCCCTTGCGGGATGCCCGTAAGGATCACATCTTGCCTGATGCTCTGACATGGACAACCAACTTCTTTCAATTGGCTTTTTAAAGGTCATGGTTTGCTTGGGTTGGAAACCATTGTTCTTTGGAGGTCAATCGATCTTGACAAGAGCTAGTTTTTGGCGAGTCTTCAGGGTTTTTTCGGCTGAATTCGCCTAGATCTCCTCAATGCAGGTCGCTGCTTTCCATCAGAGAGTCGTTGCGGCTGTTCGCAATTAATTAAAATAAAACTCACAAGGTTTGACCCATGTCTATGGGGCTCATATGGAGCGCACTAATGGCTGTGGCGCTTGTGTCATGCCGGTTCAACAGCCTCAGGTTGTTGTGAGTCGTGGAAACCCACAGGCCTGTTTGATGGTAATCGGGGAAGCGCCTGGCGCTCGCGAGGATGAGTTGGGAAAACCCTTTGTAGGACGTTCTGGCCAACTTTTGGATCGTTTGATGGAGAGTGTTGGCCTTGATCCTGTTGTTGACGCGTATATCTGCAATGTTGTGAAGTGCCGCCCCCCAAAGAATCGGCGACCGACACTTGCGGAGATTGCCTCCTATCGACCATGGTTACAGCAACAGATTGAGTTGGTTGATCCCTACGTGATTGCTTTGGCTGGCTCGACGGCAGTCGAAGCCATCCTTGGCATCAAGGGAGGAATTACGAAACTTCGCGGTCAATGGCAGCACTGGCATGGCCGTTTACTGATGCCGCTTTTGCATCCTGCCTACCTTCTTCGCAACCCATCTCCAGTAGATGGTGCCCCTATCGCGCTGACCAGAGGCGATTTGATGAGCATTCGCCATAGGCTTAGTAATGTTGATTGACATGCCGTTGTGCCAGTGTTGGATTTAGCCAACCACCAACTGCCATGAGCGCAACCATGGCCGAGTCTCCAATCAGCACATCCAGGAGATACGACACCCAGATCCACCGACGTGTAACGCGCACTGTCAACGTAGGAGGTGTCTTGATTGGTAGTGATCATCCTGTCAGGGTGCAGTCGATGATCAACGAAGACACCCTCGATGTGGAGGGTGCAACAGCAGGCATTCGTCGCTTGCATGAAATTGGTTGTGAAATTGCTCGCCTAACGGTTCCATCTCTCGGTCATGCCAAGGCTGTCGGAGAGATTTGCAAACGCCTTAAGCAGACTTATCAGCCAGTACCACTAGTGGCTGACGTTCATCACAACGGCATGAAAATTGCCCTTGAGGTGGCAAAACACGTCGACAAGGTGAGGATCAATCCAGGCCTTTTCGTGTTTGATAAAGCTGATCCAAATCGAACAGAGTTCAGCAGCGAAGAGATTGCATCTATTAGAGAACGTATTGCCGAGAATTTCGAACCGCTTGTCACCCTTCTCAAGCAGCAAGACAAGGCCCTTCGAATCGGAGTGAATCATGGTTCGCTTGCTGAACGCATGCTCTTTGCTTATGGAGATACACCTCTTGGGATGGTTGAGTCAGCAATGGAATTCGTACGCATTTGCGATGCGCTCGATTTTCATAACATCGTGATTTCGATGAAGGCCTCTAGAGCGCCTGTGATGTTGGCGGCTTATCGATTGATGGCTGACACCATGGATCAAGAGGGTTTCAATTATCCCCTTCATTTGGGCGTAACCGAGGCTGGTGATGGGGATTATGGACGGATTAAAAGTACAGCTGGCATCGCAACGCTTTTAGCAGAAGGTCTAGGAGATACCATCCGAGTTTCATTGACCGAGGCGCCTGAGAAAGAAATTCCAGTTTGTTACTCGATTCTTCAATCCCTCGGGCTGCGCAAAACGATGGTCGAGTACATCAGCTGCCCAAGTTGCGGACGAACGTTGTTCAACCTTGAAGAGGTTGTTCAGAAAGTGCGCGATTCCACATCCCATCTTGTTGGTTTGGATATTGCGGTGATGGGTTGCATTGTGAATGGCCCAGGTGAGATGGCAGATGCTGACTATGGTTATGTTGGTAAAGGCCCAGGAGTGATATCCCTCTACCGCGGCAGAGATGAGATTCGCAAGGTTTCTGAGTCTGAGGGTGTAGATGCGTTGATCCAGTTGATCAAGGACGACGGTCGATGGGTGGATCCGCCATGAAGTCGTTATTGTGTGAGATCGGTCCAATTTGGACGCCATGCCTATTTCTAGAAGTCTTCGCTCATTAGGCCGCCAGCGCAGTTCATGGCTGGTCCTTCTGGGCGCGGGAGGAGCCGCTACTGCAATTGCACTTGCCTCTCCAAGTTTGGGTCTGCCAAGCAGTTCTTCTTCAGCTATTAGCGATAGCCCTAAAGAGGTGATTGATCAGGTCTGGCAGATTGTATATCGTGACTATCTTGATTCCACAGGTCAATATAACCCTGAAGTCTGGAAGGGACTACGCAAGGACTTATTAGCCAAGAACTATTCAGCCACTTCAGAATCATATGAAGCGATCCGTGGAATGTTAGCGAGCTTGGATGATCCCTATACACGATTCTTAGATCCAAAGGAATTTAAGGAAATGCAGATCGACACCTCAGGAGAATTAACAGGTGTTGGCATCCAGCTTTCTCTCGACAAGGATACAAAAGAATTAGTTGTGGTTTCACCAATCGAAGGAACTCCTGCCTCTAAGGCTGGTGTCCAACCTAAGGATGTGATCGTTTTCATTAATGGACAATCCACTAAGGGTATGTCTACAGCGGATGCTGTTAAGTTGATTCGTGGTAAAGAAGGTAGTGTGGTCACCCTTGGTTTGCGTCGTAAGGGTGACGTTATCGAGGTCCCGTTGATACGTGCACGGATTGAGATACAGGCAGTTGATATTCAGTTAAATACGACAGTTGATGGTACAAAGATTGGTTATATCCGCCTGAAACAGTTTAATGCCCATGCAGCTAAAGGTATGCGAAGTGCTATCAAGAATTTAGAAAAAGATGGTGTTCAAGGCTATGTACTCGACTTGCGTAGTAATCCTGGAGGGTTGCTTGAGGCCAGTGTTGATATCGCACGCCAATGGCTTGATGAAGGTACAATTGTTCGAACAAAAACTCGTGATGGCATTCAAGATGTACGCCGAGCGAATGGTAGTGCCTTAACGCAACGACCTGTTGTGGTTTTGGTGAATGAAGGCTCAGCAAGTGCAAGTGAGATCCTCTCAGGAGCACTACAGGACAATGATCGTGGTGTACTTGTAGGACAGAAGACCTTTGGCAAGGGCTTGGTTCAATCTGTTCGAGGTCTTTCTGACGGCTCTGGTCTTACTGTCACGATAGCTAAGTATCTCACCCCAAGCGGAACGGACATTCATAAAAATGGCATCAAGCCAGACATTAAGGCCGTGATGTCTGAAAAAGAAATCAATAATCTTAAGCTTGAGGATCTTGGCTCTGGGAAGGATAGTCAATATAAGGTGGCCGAAACAACACTAATTAAAGCCCTGAAAAAAGTACTTGATGGGCCAGCATATAAGCCTGTAGGAGTTAACCTTCCCCAGGCTATTCCGTCAACACTATAATTTCTAAGCAGTTAGATTTTGCATTGATTTATGATCTTGCAGGATGTGTCGAGCACATAATAATTACTTGCTGTTTAATCTCTAAGTAACAGGTTGCATTAAGCCACCATCCCCACCTGAATTCGAATCGTCGTCATCGTTTTCTGCTTCGCTTTGAAGAAAAGCAAAAATGGCAATGGCGGCGAGACTGAATAATCCGCTCATGAATCCCATGATTCCCTGATTGCTCCCGATCTCAGTGAATTCCCCCAAAGCAGTTTTCGCTATTTGCGCAAATGTAACGAAGAATTGCGTTTTTGTAAAGACTTCTTAATATAGTTGCGCGAGAAGGGCTTAGGGAGTAATGACGGCCTCGTCTCGCTCTACGGCTAACTGCTTTTGCTGAATTGCAGTTAATCCATCCTCGCAAGGAATCTGAGTAGCCATGAGCCGCAACCACTCCATCAGTTGTTCAAGCTGTTTTTCCATAGGCAAGACGCTTAGACCTCTTGCCAGCACCTTGGCTTTATTTCCACTTCCAGCCTGGTAAATCAGTCGGCCGTGCAGGTGTTGCGGTAAACCTTGCCTAAGTAGCCGGAAGGCGGGCTCCTCCATCGGAGTTTCCATCGCAATATTTGGCTTTTCTGGCTTAATTCTCGAGATCCCGCAGCGACGAGCTAAGAGTTTCAGCTCCATGAGTTGAAGAAGTGATTGCACAGGACCAGGAATGGCTCCGTATCGGTCTGTCCAGCTAGCTGCCAACTCAATCAGTGATTCATGAGAAGCACAATTTGCGGCAGCTCGGTAGGCAGCGATCTTTTCGTCACCATCAACAATCCATTCCGCTGGCACGAAAGCTGTTACCGGTAGATCGATTTGAGTGTCATCTACAGATGGAATGCCCTGTCCTTGGATTTCAGCAAGTGATTCCTGCAACATTTCCATGTAAAGATCGAAACCAATGGTTTCCATTTGGCCGCTTTGTTCAACGCCGAGAAGGTTTCCCACACCACGGATTTCCATGTCTCGCATCGCTAGTTGATAGCCACTTCCTAGCTGTGCAAATTCCTGGATTGCCCTTAGGCGTTGTCTAGCGGTATCACTGAGGGATGCGTCACCCGGATAGAACAACCATGCATGAGCCTGAACACCGCTTCTACCCACACGGCCACGTAGTTGGTAGAGCTGTGCTAGTCCAAATTTATGAGCATCCTCAATGAGAATAGTGTTCACACGTGGGATATCGAGGCCACTTTCAACGATCGTGGTGCATAGCATCAAGTCGGCCTCCCCTGCATTAAAGGCGACCATCGAGCTCTCAAGTTCGCCTTCTGCCATCTGACCATGGGCTACCAACAACTTCAAATCGGGCAGCATCTGTTGAAGTTGACGAGCTACATCTTCAATACCCTCAACACGAGGAACGACATAGAACACCTGTCCGCCTCGATCAAGTTCCTGGCGGATAGAACTACGAACTGCTTCTTCATCAAAAGCGGCTAGGTGGGTTTTGATAGGCCGGCGCAATGGCGGAGGGGTTGTGATCAGACTCATTTCCCTTACCCCTGAAAGGCTCATGTATAAGGTTCGCGGAATTGGTGTGGCTGAAAGGGTCAAAACATCTACATCCTTACGAAGAGCTTTGATCTTTTCCTTTTGATTGACTCCAAAACGCTGTTCCTCATCAACAACCAACAACCCTAGTTTTTGGAATGTTGTGTTTTTACTGAGTAGCTGGTGGGTACCTACAACTGCATCGATTGTCCCTTCTTTGAGGCCATTAAGTATTGATTTTCGTTCTGAGCTTGTTCTAAATCGGTTCAGTAAGGCGACCTTGATTGGGTAGGGAGCGAAGCGGTCTGAAAGTGTTCTCCAGTGTTGTTGGGCTAGCACTGTTGTGGGGGCAAGCATGGCTATCTGGCGTCCAGACGTGATTGCTTTGAAGATGGCTCGTATTGCTACTTCCGTTTTTCCGAAACCAACATCTCCGCACACAAGCCGATCCATAGGTTGTGCTGCTTCCATATCGCGTTTTACATCAACGACTGCCTTGACTTGATCAGGTGTTGGTTCATAGGGAAAGGATTCTTCGAGTTCAATCTGCCAAGGTCCATCTGGTGGGAAGGCATATCCAGGGGCCTGGAGTCGCTCTGCATAGAGCTTGACCAAATCGATCGCAACTTTGCGAACTAACTTTCGGGTTCGCTCTTTAATTTTTTGCCACGCTGTTCCTCCCATGCGATTGAGTTTTGGTGGCGATTCACTTGTTGATCGATAGCGACCAAGGCTGCCGAGCTGATCGGCGGCCACGCTGAGTGTTCCATCCAAATATTGGATAACCAAATAGTCACGAACCTCACCACTGATGGCTAGTTTTTCTAATTTCAGAAAACGACCGATGCCGTGATTGCGATGTACGACGAAGTCCCCAGAGCACATTTTGTTGGGGTCAACCGTACGACTCGCGGCCCGTCGTCGTCGTCGAACATAACCGGTAGAGCCAAGGTTTTTTTGACCAAAAAATTCACGGTCAGTCATCAAAACCACACGCCAGGCTGGCAAGATCAGCCCCTCTAAATCCACAGAACCACTTGTTTTTAATGCTACTGGGGTGTTTTGCTCGAGCAATCGTTCAATGGCTGGGTGATCTTTAGCGTTTGGGACGAAGCGTGTGATGCAGTCATGTTCCTCAAGAAGAGCAACAGCACGGCTTGGTTGCGCTGACAAAAGCCAAACGGGATGATGTGCTTTTTGATAATTTTTGATTTGCTCTCCTAACCTTCCGAATTGGTTTGGGTTGGCCGGAATTGGGCGACTGGCGAGATCAAAACTATTTGCATAACCATCATCTTCATGGAGTTCGGCAAGATCAATGCCAGTAAAGCGTTCTGTGGTTGCATAGCTTTCTTTGATGCTGCGATGAAGCAATGGAGGCCAATACTTTTTTTGTTCATCAGTCGACAATCCCATTGATTGACCCACATCAATGTGATGTTCTTCTGCATGTTCAAGCCATAGCTTTCCATGTGCAGAGCCATGACGCTTCTCATCTATTGCGATAAAGGAGTTGGCAGGAATGTAGTCAAGTAGCGAGGCAGGTTTGTTCCATGCAATTCCCATTAACCTTCTTAAACCATCTGGTGTAGAACCTTCGAATAGTTGATCTAAAGTCTCCTCACTAACAAGACGGTCAAGCCCATCGGGCATGGACTGTCGTAGTTGATGAGCAATTAATGGACTAAACCCTGAAGGAGTTAGGCAAAGTTCATTAACTTCATCCAGTGAACGTTGAGTGACTGGGTCGAATTCTCTTAATTTATCAAGTTCATCGCCGAATAACTCGAGGCGAACTGGTAATTCACTGCTTACTGGAAATATATCAACAATGTCACCACGACGACTCCAGGTAGCTTCCTGATCAACTGCTGTAACTCGATCGTATCCAAGCTTGGTAAGAGTATTGGCTAAGCTCTCCAGGTCAATATGCTCTCCACGACAGAGTATCTCACACTGTGATGCGAGTGCATCAACAGGAGGTAGATGCGGTTGTAAAGCTCTTTCTGTGGCCACTATGGCTCGATCCCACCTTCTTGTTGATTCACCAAGTAGTTCACTTAGAACCTGCAATTGGCCCCAGACGATTTCTGTTGTCGGGTCAAATGGCTCATAAGGTGATCCTTCACTTGTTGGGTAGAGATGATTATGCGACCAACCCATCATTGCAAGCAGCGAAGACCAGCGATTGGCCTCTTCTAGTGTCGGTACGATCACAACCAGTGGACGGTTCTGCTTACGAGCTATTGCACTTGCAATCAATGCGCGCCCGACTCGCCCGGCTCCCCGCATCAGTAAGCGCTCGTTTCGATTACTTCTATCCACCAACTCACCAGTGAGAGTCGACTTCTGAAGCTGACGAACTAATGAGCTCAGAGGCATGGGTGCTAAATAATCATCAAAATTGACACGTTATAAATATAGCTTGTGAGGCCCTAGTGAAGTGTTTTGTTCAATTGTTAGGCAAGGCCTAATTCTTGAACAGAACTCATATCAATAAAAATCAAAATCTCTAGGAAATTAGATCTTTATTCTTGAGTTCCAACCATGGGCATTGAAACATTGCCAGACTTTATTTGTTGAACTAAGTTTGGCGCAAAAATTAACGCGAGTATGATTAGTATTATAGAGAATAGTCGAACGGCTACTTTGCGATCGATTATACGTTTAATATCATGAGATAACTGTGGGTTTGCAGGAGGGTATAGCATCAACATATCTTGATGAATTGTATTTGTATGTGCGGTTGTGGGGTGTATATCCCATGGGTGTTCTTTCTCAAGTGAATGTTGATGCCAATCCCAAAAAAGATTAATCATCTTATCTTCTGCTAAAAGTTTGGCTTGGCCTTGGTTCAAGTAGCCCATTTGCTCATTAAACGTTTGAGTTTGTAAGACGAGATAATCTTCCGAGAAAATTTTATAAAAAACTTTTTGCTGCCTTTGTTTAAAGAGAAGTAATTTGCACAGAAGCTTATTCCTAAGAAACTTTCTATAATGACGAACAATGATTCGTGCTCTATTATGTGACAAGGGGATATGATCTAAAACTTGTACATATCTTGCCTGCTCAGTTGCTCCCTTGAAAATAATCACACGGCCAGGAGGGATGAAGATTTGAGAAATGAATTCATCCTTGTTATTTTCTTTCTCATGGTAGACACTTCGAAGATGATATTGGTCCTTATTAATTGACTGGTTGAAGCTTTTAATTGTTTTTCTGTTAACATCATTTCCTGGCAATGTATTGCCATGTAGCCAAAAAATATGTAAGATGTCCAAATGATTTTCTATGATGCGAGACCAATCGCATTTAAAGTCTATAAATACTTCTTCATATTCGTAATCTTTCAAGTCAAAGCCATATGCCTCTGGAAGACTATTCTCTAGGTGAGATTTTATCTGAAAATCATTTGGGCTAGGCTGTGCTTCTCCTGTATAATAAATATATATATAGTCACCTTGTTCTACACAGGGATATTGCCTGAGGTGTAAATGTTTCGCGAAGTTATCATAATGAGAGTCAATAATATGGTTGCATGTTATTCTATCTGATACATCCTGATTGCAGGATGTCGTATAGCGAGCTCCATGATATGGACAGACAATTTCACCGTTTTGATTTTCTCCTCCACGAAAAGATGCCGATCGATGTGGGCATGAATCTTTGATACATCTCGGCTTGTTATCTTTGTCTCTGTATATCACTAATGGCTCATTAAACATGGACAGATGATATAATTCATTTTGTTTTAATAACTTACTGGCACAGACGGAATACCAACCCAGTAGGCCTACTGAAGGACGTATGGCTTTCTCGATTGGAGACTCAACTGTCAACTTGGTCTTTTTTTATTAATTCGATTTTATCGCGCAGGCAACTGGTTTGTAAATTCTGCAGTTATGGCGTAATAATATTGATATTCTGGTGAGCTTCTCATTGGCCTCTTGGATGCGACGTTAAGACTCATAAACCCTTGCGCTGCAGGCGATCACAGCTGTGCCCCCTGGGCCTCACCCCCCCCCTGACAGGACCTTCGTAGCACTTAGCTCACCGCTTTCTGGTAGATCTTTCCTGCCTTGACGGCACGGGTTGCGGCATCTTCGTATTTTGACGACTCAGTTGATTATTCAGGCTAAAATTATTTAACGCTAACAATTTATGCAATATACCAACGCAAACTAATCAGTGAACAGACTAGCAGTATCTCTTCCTGGATTTCAATTGGCAGTTTAACTCTTATGTAGCCCTCCTAATTAAGCTGCCACTGATGACAACAACTTATTGTGGATCTTTTGACAGCTTAAGAGTTTTAGATTCATAATATCGTGCAAGATGCTATTCCCTGAGGCCTGATTCTGTGCCTTTGATTCTTTCCGATGTAACAGGATAGTTCGGTCTAATTGTTGCCGCATGCTCAACAGCCTTATTTTATAGGCATCCAATCCTCCTTTCAGGCTTCCAATTCAGATTATCTATCAAGCTCATGTTGACCTAGAGTATTGATACCTCTTGAATTTATCTTATGGGCCTTTAGCGTTTGTGTATATTAATTCCGAACAAACTTAAAAGCCATTCTTAATTGGTCTACATTGATGCCACTCTATAGTTTTATACAGCCTTTGCGATATATTTATCATCGACTGTCTCGATGATCGCTAACTTTAAGTTTTTTCTTTATCAAATAGTCAGCATATACGAATCATGCAGACAATATATTTATGTCGATTATTGCCTATTTGATATCAGCTCTGCTTCTAGAAGCATGTTGAAACTCAGCAATTGTTGATCATTTAATTGTTGTCTACTTCTCGCTTTTAGTTGCTCTTCTAGGTATCTTCTGCCTTGCTCTGGTGTCCATCTAAGTTTCTCGAGCAATTGATCACATTGGCTCAGAAGATCTGTTCGGCGTAATGGTTGGCTAGCCTCATTAGGGTCTTCTCCAGGCTTTAATCCTTTTAGTAGATTCAGAAAGGAAGTTAAATCACTGTAGCGAGTGATGCGATGACGACTTGTGTGACCAAAGCACTTCTGCAGGTAAAGCATCTCCTGTTCTCTATCCCATCCGATTCTTTGTAGCTCATGATCTATTGCTGCCAATTCATCACTCCAGTCTTCGGGATCTGTTAGAGCCTCTACTTGTTGCTCTGATGTTGATAATTGTTCAATATTATTTGGTTGATGATTCTGCTCATCTTTTTTGAATGGCACGCTGATTAATCTTTTATTAGTGCTTGAATCTGAATCAGTTTCTTGAGTCTCAACTAAATCACTATCATTGAGATGGCTTGTCTTGTTGGCTAGTCGTTGGATCAGTCTTTCTATGGCTCGGTCTTCTGCAGACTCAGCTGTCGGTCCCTCTCCTAAGGCACTTCCTAGAGGCTCACCACCTTCCCAACCCGAAACGTGCACAATGCAACGATTTGGGTCTGTGTGGCACAACTTTACCTGGATCTGCATCACCAACGGCTAAAGCGAGTCTTTCTTGGCATTATTGACCACGCCAACTCATAACTGCGCTGTTTGTGATTTCTCTATTCCTTTCGCCTTTTGACATTGGTCTTCTAAGCATGACCCTATAAGGATTGGTTAAGTCTTGGTTTGAATGTAGGACAATTGATCAAACACGCTAAAGGAGTACATCTGGAAATGGTGACCCTTGAGTTAGATGTTGCACACCACCCCAAGATTCTGGCCAACAGTCGCTTGCAATTGTTGTATTAACACCTCTCCAAGCGCCTTGCTTTTGCCTTCCAATTGGCCTTGTCGAATGAGTAAAGGGCACGTTTTTGTACTTACGACTAGGCCCAGATCGGATTCGCAAGCGAGGATCTTTCCTGGTTCATGTTCTCCATCTTGCCAGCGTCCGAGCAGCGGCCTTACTCTTTCAGAAAGCTTGGATTTCAATTCCTCATCAAGAGGTTCAGTGGCTTGCACTTTGAGCCTCTTGTTTTTCCAGCTGCTGAATGCGTTTGGATAGAGGCCCATAACCCTGCGATGCAAATCCATTGCAGATTGATTCCAATCAAGAATGTGGTCTTTTTTCGACAGCATGCGGGCATATGTGGGGTCACCTCCAATCTCTTCCTGTTTGATGACTTCCAATTGTTTCCAACGTTCCGATTCGACTCCAGGGCCTGCTGCTGCAATCCTTGGTATTGATTCTAAAAACAATTTTGCTGTTATTGAGCTCAAACGATTAGACAGCACATTCGCATTTTCCAGTAAGCCGATAGAAACCCGTTCATGGGCTAAAACGGGGCCGGTATCAAGCCCCTCTTCCATAGCCATGATTCCAACACCTGTCACGCTGTCACCACTTAGCAGACTCCATTGAATCGGACCAGCTCCTCGCCAGCGGGGTAGCAGTGAAGCGTGACCGTTCCAGCAACCGAGAGGAGGTTGATTGAGAACTGATGAAGGAAGAAGCTGCCCAAAGGCGACTACAACAGAGATATCAGCCTTTAGTGATTTTAATTCTGCTTGAACGCCGCCCTCATCTCTAATCCTTTCAGGGGTGAAAACACGCAACCCCTGATCCATTGCTCGTTGTTTGACGGGCGAGGCCATTTGCTGATTACCACGCCCACGACGACGATCAGGCTGACTCACGACTCCTACAATTTCATAGCCTGAATCATTTAGGGCATCCAGAGTTGGCACTGCATAGCTGGGTGTACCCCAGAACAGCACCTTCACGCTTCACCAGTAATTGATAACCCTTCGACCCACACATGAGGAGATATCCCGCCAGGTGTGATCACCTGTTCAGCTTCCATATTCACAATGCTATTCAACAGCGTACGGATGTCCCCAGCAACTGTCGCTGCTTCGATCGACACCCTTTCCCCTTTTTCGACCAACCAACCATTAAATGGCAGAGAAAATGAACCCTGGCTTGCTTTAACCCCAGCATGTATAGCATTTAACCCTTCAATTAACACGAAGGTTTCTTTGCTCTTGCTGTGTTGCAGATCAGTATTTGCGCTGTTTTGACCCTCAGTGTTGTTCACTTCAAACCATTCTGGTCCCACTGATACCTTTGCTCCCAGTCCTGCATGGCCAGTTGGTGGTACACCGAATGCCCTTGCGGTAGCTTCCGAGTGCAGGAAATTCTCGAGTCTTCCACCGTTGATTAAGCAAAGTTTTTGAGTAGGTGTGCCTTCACCATCGAAACTTGATGCCCCTACATGTGCAGGATGTAGGCCATTATCATGAAGGGAGAAGAATGGAACGGCGATGTTTTTGCCGAGTGTATCTCGCTGGCTGAGGCTGACGCCATCGAGTACTGATCGGGCATTGAACATGCTGCTGAAGGCACCGATCAAGTCTAGGAAAGCCTCTGGTGTGAAGCAGACGAGATAGCACCCAGTGTCGATTGGCTGATAGTCAAGATGACTGATTGTTCGTTCTGCTGCTTCATCGATACATCCATCAACATCCAGATCGTGACTACCTAGAGCAAGGCGAATTGCACCACCACTGCGTGGTTTACGTCCACTTTCTTCTGCGCGGGCAAAAAGGTAAAGGCTGGCTTGACTACGCTTCATTTGACGAAGCGCACCATCGCTATTGAGATAAACTCGTTCGTAGGTTGCTTCCCCTAGACCGTTGTAAGGAATGCTCTGTATAGAAGGATGTCGACTAAGAAGATCAGCTTCGGCCTCTTTAAGAACCTCAAGCATTCGTTGAATTCCCTGTGCTGGTCTTAGAGGTCGCTCTAGTTTTGGTAACGGAGATTTAGCGAGTGCTGAGAAGGCAGGCACGTCATCGGCGTTGCCAAAATCACTTGCCTGACGAGCACCAATAAGCGCTTTTTCTATTCCTTTTTCTGAAAGATCAGACGTGCTTGTGATGCCTACAAGTCCTTTGTTGTTCCATACACGTACTGTGATTGAGCTGCGCTGCGCACCTTTCATTTGCTTGGCTTCGCCACGATCAATTTGAACAGAGCTATCTGTGCTGCATGCTGCTCCTAAATCCCATTGGTGGATACTCTCGCGGCTTGCAAGTTGACTGAGCTTGTCCCGTAGGGAATGAGTATCGAGTTCGATTGCATTTGCTCTTTTTGTTTCGGACATCATCAACGCCCTCCCACGGTGATTGAATCGACTTTGATATGTGGCTGCCCTACGGTGACAAAAATGTTGCCGCTTATTGACCCGCAGAAACCGGCTGCCAGCTCAAGATCCTTGGCACACATAGAAATCCGTGGCATTACATCCTTTGCTTCGCCAATCAGAGTGGCTCCTTTAACAGGCTTGCCGAGCTTGCCTTTCTCGATCAGATAGCCCTCTTCCACGGCAAAATTAAATTGACCCGTGGGTCCAACGCTGCCTCCACCCATTGATTTGCAGTAAAGGCCTCGGTCGATTGAGGCGATGAGTTGTTCCGGTGAGTGCTGGCCGGCGGCGATATAAGTGTTGCGCATGCGGCTAGCTGCAGCGAATGTGTGGGCCTGACGTCGGCCGCTGCCGGTGCGCTGGTGACCGGTGCGGAGCTCACCGGCTCTATCGCTGATGAATTGCTTGAGCACACCTTTTTCAATTAATACCGTTCGCTGACTTTCCATGCCTTCGTCATCCATGCTCAGGGAACCGAAGGCGCCATCAGTAATCCCCTCATCGATTGCTGTTACAGCTTCATGGGCGATCGATTGGTTCAACTTGTCGCTGAAAGGTGTTGTACCGCGTTCGATCTGAGTGGTCTCGAGCAAATGCCCACATGCTTCGTGAAAAATCACACCACCAAAGCGGTTGGCGAGTACTGCTGGCATTTGACCGGCGTCCACGTAATCGGCATAAAGCATCGTGCCTGCGCTTTCGCAAACTTCCTTGGCGCTCGTTTCGGCATCCCAATTGCGAAGGTCGTCTGGACGTCCCGATGTTCCATAACGGCGACCAATGCTTGAGCGGTGTTCGCCATCTGTAGCAAGGACATTAAGCCCTATGGACTGATGCAAGCGGATGTCCCGTCCAAAGGTGCCATCACTTGCCGCCACGAGAACTTCCTGCCAGTCGCGGGCATAACTGCCTCGGCGCACCTGCAGATGGGTTCCGTGTTGATCAAGCAATTGAGTCCCATTTAGAAGGCGATCACTTGCTTCATACAGCTCTGGGCATTGGTTGAGCCAGTGGGCCTTATCGATGGCGAAATCACGAAGGTTCGGAAGACCATCAAATGATGAGTGAACAGCCTCATTAACCTCAAGCCCAAGCATGCTGAGAGCTTGCTCTAATGCATGCTTCAGGCCTGCATCTGAAAGATCATTGGTGCTGACAAAGCCATCTTGTTTGCCCAGGAACACCCTGATCCCAGCCCCCCTACCGAAGGATGGATTGACACTGGTAATGGTGTCTTGTTCAGCTAGGACACTGAGATGATCAATTTGCTCCAGGTAGACCTCCACTAGATCAGCACCGGCAGTTCGACCACGCGCTAGTAGTAATTCCAGTTGTGGTTGCCAGTGGCTATTCAAGGCTTCTGCCTTGTGCACCAGGCTTTGATCTGGGGTGTAGGTCGAGACCAACCATTTCTCCTGCAGCTTGCGTTGATTATGGAGAGAATTTGCGTAGATATGTAGATGGACAGCGCTGATCCAGGCGAACCGCAAAAAAAATGCTTATTTCGTTTTCTGCAAAGTGGCGTTGGAAATGGCGAAAAAACGTTAAAAAACCTGATGAAACTAATAAGTCGCTCAGTTTGCAGTCAACCATTTCTGACCATTGAGCCGCTGCAACAGACGTGAGCGCAATAAAGTCAATGTCATCTTTTTTTCGTCAATTAGGAATGGCTCTAAGAGACTCGGTTCTGTTCCAGTCTCAGCAAGAGAAATAGTCTTTTTAGAAGCGATTGAATCACTTGCAAAGCAAAGCCAAAATCGACGACCGAGGGGGATCTCACCACAGACCATCCAGCAAGGATCACCGACAACTGGTCGATCTCCCTGAATCAGCTCAAGAGTTGATGGTGGCATACCTCTTTCAGTAAGTGCCTGTTTGATGTTTGGAAGAAAGTCATCACGAATAAAGGTCTCAAATGGCTTGTCTTCTACCTTTTCAGCTGGAGGTTTGGCGGTTTGAGGCTTTGCTCCCTCCTGTTGATCTTCAGTGGGGTTGGTTTTCACTGGATTCTCTAGAGTTGGTTTTTGTTCGGCTGGCTTTACAGCGTCAGCATTAGGATTTACAGGGTTGTCGTTGTCGTTCACTGGATCAGTACAGACGAATGAACTTTAAACAGCTTTGCGACGAACTCAACGATCCGTTGAGTTCGTCGCGCGATTGGTTTACCAGTCCTCACTGAGTGAATCTCCCCAAGAATCATTTTCTGTTGATGAATATCTATTTGGAACGTTGCTCTCGACAGGTTGACGCTGGGGCGATTTCTCAACATGCGTTTGCCGTCTTACTGATGATCTTCGTACGACTCGGAATGGCACAGCCACCGTGGGAGATGGATCTCTTAAATCCCTTTCTGGGTTCTCATCATGCTTTGGTCTTGATTGGGATGGTACATCGTTAGCTGCCTGCCATTTTCGTTGCCAAGTGCTGCGGGTATTGGGCGAAGCCTCTCTTACCCCTTGATGGAAATGATCACCTAATGGGTCTCTGCTTAGTGGTAAGGAGAGACTTGTGGTTAAGGCGAAAATTGCCCCTGCGCTGCTGCCAAGGACCATCCACCCACCTAGTGTCCAGGTTGGAGATCGCCAATTCAATATCCGTAGGTTGACAGGTTGGTTGAGATTGAAACCTGCCACTACAACCACAGCCAGCAGAGGACTCAGGCAAGGCAAAAGTAAGTACTTTTGCAGTCTTGTCATTGTGAAGGACCATTCCAGCGGTTAATGGGGGCGAGCCTTTCATCAAAGAGGTCGAACAATCTCACAACAAGAAAATCAACCATCTCTTCAATTGTGTTTGGTTTTGTGTACCAGGCAGGAATTGGTGGCGCAATTTTGGCTCCTGCTTCTGCAAGTGATGTGAGGTTACGAAGGTGAATGATGCTCCAGGGCATGTCCCTTGGCGCAATCACCAGAGGTCGACCCTCTTTGAGGTGGACGTCTGCACAACGCTCGATTAGATCGATTGATACACCAGCATTGATTCGACCAATTGTGCCCATACTGCAGGGCACGATTGCCATCCCGCGGGTGCGAAAACTACCGCTTGCGATGCAGGCAGATTGATCATTCCAGCGATGGCATGTCAGATTGCCATTTTTTACTTGTAGATGATCGCGCCAGAATTTCTCCTGATCAGAAGGATCCACTGGAACTTCAATTCCTCTTTCGGCTTTCCACACCTGAAGAGCCCCGTGGCTGAAAATCAAATGGACGTCACGGTTGTTTTCAAGCAAGAGCTGCAGCGATCTTTCAGCTAGAGGTTGAGCTGAAGCTCCAGAAACGGCAAGGACATAGGGATCCACAAGCTATGCCTCACTTGAGCTGACTAGTTGTTCATTGTTCTTGGTGATTTTGCCTTTGACCTCACTTTTTGTTGTGGTTGCGTGATTGGTTGGATCAGAATCAACATTCATATTGGCTTCAACAGTGATTGCTGATCCATTAACTTCGAGGTCAATTTGGTTCCTTAAGGCGTCAACTTTGACAACTTTCACGTTTACTTGATCACCAAGTTGATAGATCTTGCGATTCT
Source organism: Prochlorococcus sp. MIT 1303 (assembly GCF_001631965.1). Classification (NCBI taxonomy): domain Bacteria; kingdom Bacillati; phylum Cyanobacteriota; class Cyanophyceae; order Synechococcales; family Prochlorococcaceae; genus Prochlorococcus; species Prochlorococcus sp. MIT 1303. The sequence continues at coordinate 41,092 of NZ_LVHK01000042.1, read as the reverse complement.
TCCGACCCACCAATCGGTTTTGACGTGAGCGATATTCGTACCAATCGTCATTTAAAGAGCTGACGTGGACAAGGCCCTCTGCCATAGAAGGTGGAATTTCCACAAAGAACCCATAACTCTGTACTCCGCTTATTACCCCCTGATGCTCTTCCCCAACAAGGGGTTCCACGATACGTGCCTGAACCATGGCGATCAGGTCTTGTCGAAGCTCTTCAGCTTGACGGCGCAGTGTGTTGAGGCGATGCACGAGGCTTTCACTACAGATTTCTTCTAGATTCTTTGCTTGGCTTGTGCTGAATAGTGGCCATTTGATTTGTTGCCAGCATTCACGGGACCCCAGAACCACTTTTTCCTTTTGTCGAACATTTGGACGATTTTTACCGTTACTTAAAAGTGACACTATGATCTCTTGATTAATAAGATCGGTGTAATGGATAGTTGGACAGCACCAAGGTGATTGTAGGTTCGAATCCATTGACTTTGTGTCTTCATGGTCGCATTCAATATTTCCATTCTCTTTCTGACTATCATGAACTCCCAGTCTTAACACAGGTTCTGGCAGTGCATGGCGTAGTTGTTGATCCAGCACTCTTCGACAGGCTGTTGTCGAAAATGCTTTTGCAAGCTCTGTGGCAGCAGGACTACCTTCTTCATCAAGTTCCAAGGTAATATCAAGAGCTAATGCTGATTTAGCAACGTCGTTCAAGGTGTTGTTGTCTGCTTCTGAAGCCTCAATCACCAGGCGAGGGAGTTGCAAATTCTGGGCATGTTGCGCCCAGGCGCGATGAGCAGCTCTAATCATTGGGCTCAAAACTGATTGGGGGTCAGTTTGATCAAGAGGAAGCGCCCATTGATGACGATATGAATCAGGGTCTGCCCAGCGGAGGTCGCCAAGACATTGAAGTTCTGGAACAGCCAGATCCAGCTCTATAGAGCCACTGGCCTGTTCTCCCATTTGCAATGTACGCGCACAAAAGATCAATGTCTCGAGTTGGGCTAAGTGATCCTTGACGGACTTCAGCGCAGCAGGGACTGTTCTTGCCTTTGGTTTCCTGTTGCTAAGAGCTGTGAGGGTCTTCGGTCCGATTTCGGCTACTGGCTTGATTGAGCTAAGGCTGAAATGCCAATCAATCACCTCACCATCTGCCGAGATGTCCAGAGCAACGCTTACTGCATCGTTGATTTCCCCAACTTGAAATGAACAGGCCTTTGAAAGAATTTGGCCCAGCAGGGGATGCCAAACTTCGCCAAGGCAGAGAGCTTCAGCTCGATCTCTTAGCCAGAGATCCAGGTTGTTCCCAATACTCAGACGTTCTGCTACAGCAGGCGCATGAATCCACAGACGTGTGCCACCTGCATGGGGCTCCACATAGACCGCTGGTAGGGGTGGAGCATCAGATACCTGCCAGCTGCGCAGGAGCAACGCTGGTTGTGAGCTCAGATCTTGCCGATGTTTAGCCGTTGGGGTTTTTAGGCTGCTGCGAGGTGGAGCAGGTCGATCTTGAAGGTTGGCTTTGGTAAGAAGAAGATCACGATCACTTGAGGGGCCTCCATTCAAGGGAAGTGAACGCGCTACATGCCCTTCAGCGGGGAACTGGGCAATGGGATAGCGATCAAGCTTCACTTCCACCACGCTTGTCTGCTCCCCATCATTCAGATGGGCTTGATCACCATCTGGCAGTTGGATCGTTGCAAGGATGCGGTCATCAAGAGGTATTGCAAGGATATTTTGATCTTTGCGTTCAACATGACCAAGCAAGCTGGTGGTGGTCCTTTCGAGGATGCATTGCACCCCACCTTCTGGTGATCTGCGACGTCCCCCATCTCTTGTGATGCGGACTAGTACCCGATCTCCGTTCCAGGCATGGTTGAGTTGATGATCGCGAATATAGATATCGTCTCCCCCATCATCTCTTAGGGCAAAACAAAATCCTTTACTGCTGCAGCGCAAACGAGCTTCAATCAGTGACTCGTCATCACTGCGCTTTATTGCACCGGCTTCTTCGTTGTTGACAATGCCGAGTCTCAAGAGACCCTGAAGGGCTATTTCAAGACCGTCGCGATCGGCCTTTGTGGTGAGCTTGAGAATTTTTTCGAGTTTTTTGATCTCCAGTCCCCCAGTGGGGGGTAACTGGTCAAGCAGGTCAGCGACCGTGAACTTCATTGAGATAGGAAGGTAGAAGACCAGTCTTCATGACCGGCGGTGCCATCACCAAAGAGGAATCCGAAGACAGCGCAGAGTCAACATTGGCTGTGAGTTAATTCTAGACATTTAATCGCATTTATTTCTCAGGGGCTGCCTCCTCTGCAGAAGAAAGACTCAGGTTTGAGAACATAAGGCGTAAGCCAATGATCAGAAAGCCTAACGAAGCCAGCAATTGCAAAAGGTTTTCAGGGATTAAAGCAGCCATCGAACCTCCGGCCATGGCCCCCAACAGGCTTGCAAAAACCAAAGCACTTGCAGAACCAAGAAAAACAGCAAAAGGTCGGTTTGTTGTTCCACTGATGGCTACGGTTGCCAGCTGTGTCTTGTCACCGAGCTCAGCAAGGAACACTGTGATGAATGTCGATAACAACAGGGTGAAATCCATATGCTTAATTATTGGCTTGCGATTAGCAGAGACTGAGTGGCTTGTAGTCCAAGCCATAACCCCAAGCCCACCATCAGCACCCCGGCCATTTTTTGCAGGCGTTCTGGTGGCAGGATTCCAGCAAGCCAACGACCCACCAAGACGCCCACCAAACTGGAGGAGATGAGGGCTAGGGCAGCCCCGAGAAACACTACCCATGGTTGGCCTGACTGAGCTGATAGCAATAGGGTTGCCAGCTGGGTTTTATCGCCAAGTTCAGCCAAAAAGACTGTGGTGAATGTCGTTAACAACACTGTTGTGAAACCCATTGCTCCGTTCTCAGGAGCGGGTTTTGGAATTGTGTCATTAGAAGTTGGTGCCTTAACCATCTTTTTGAAATGGGAGGCGCAGGCTACGTTCAAAATTTCGTAGCTCTCGGCTTCTACCGCCATAGACAGATCGAATCTGCTGGCGGCAGCATTGGATTGCAAATGATTCTGATTTGTCCTGCGGCAGATTGAAAAGTGATGCCAGTAAACCAACCCTGCAGAAATCAGGGCGGGAGTTGTAGATGCGACAACGACGTCCACCAGTGTCGTAATGCTTGCACCAGCCGTCGGGGTTGACCATCTCTAAATAAATCTCTTGCTGCCTTTCATTGAGTACTGCAATGGCTTCTCCTCGCTCAGTGGGATCTAGACGGCAGCAGGCTCCGCAATTTTGTATGCATTGCCACTTCTTCCAGGCATGGCTCATCCTTCATGCTGTGACAAGGCATCACAGAGTCGGTGATCAGTCACACTTTATGTGACCGCAATCTCGTATTCTCTACCAGTCAAAAGGGATCATCTCTAAGTCGCTATGGACACTGCCATCCGCATTCTCGAGATCTTTGGGCCACTTGGCGCAGTCGCCCTGGCCGGTCCAGCAATCATATTCTTATGTTTTTATCAAAATCGATTAGGTCTTTGAAGTTCGGCAAGAGCGTGATAGACGGGCTTACGTGCTACCAACCGTCCTATGTAGGCGGCTAGTACTGAACAAAGAACTACACCTGCAACTAGTTGTTGATCGCCAACTAGTCTCCAGGCGAACACAATCGAGACCAGTGGAAGCTGTGTGGCACCAGCCAAACCAGCGGCCATTCCTAGTGCTAGGCCGAGATGAGTGCTTGATCCGACCAATGCACAGAATGTGTAACCGAGGAGGCCTCCGAATGTGAGTGAAGGATCAATAAGGCCTCCAGGTACCCCAGGTGAAAGTGCAATCATTGGAGCTAAGACACGAACCAAGGTGATCCATATAGAAGTTAGTCCTTGTGAAATAGATCCACCTTCAGGGAAATGGTTCGGCATTCCTTCCTGAATCAACAATTGCAGAAGCCCCTCTCCATCACCTGTGCTTGTCCCCCAGCTGGCCAGAGCCAAGGCGCTGAGGGAAATTCCAAGTAATAGACCAGTGCGGATTGGTCGTTGACGCACCCATGGCTCAAGAAATGAAGAGCACCAGACAAGGCCTCGATTAAAGAATCCCCCCACAAGCCCAGCTAAAATTCCAATTGGAATAGCAATTAAGAGCTGCTCGGATTCTGGGGCCATCACATTGATGATGCCAAGACCGAAGATTGGTTCTCCGCCAATGCTGCTAAACCAAGCCGCGGAGATTCCAATCACAAGAGCAGGCCAAATTAGAGTGAGGGAATATTCAGTTGTGAGTTCCTCAATCATGAATATTGGTGCCAGTAGAGGGGTGTTGAAGCCTCCTGCAAGTCCGGCACCGCCACCAATAGCCACAATCTGACGCTCATTTAGTGAAGGGAGCCAACGCTTAAAACGTTTGTGAATAGCTCGTGCAACAGCTGCTCCTACATGCACCACTGGCCCCTCCCGTCCAAGCGGGAAAAGAGCAACCGTTGCAATAGTCCAGAGAAGACCACGTTGAATCGTTCTTGGTGCAGCGAGAGCAGGGGCTAGCTGTGAGTGATCTTCAAGAGCATTCATTGTCTGAGGTATCCCAGAGCCAGCTGCATCTCGCCATGGCCCCCGCTGCAGTAACAAGAGGATTGGCATCACTCCTATCGGCAAAAGTGCCAATATCAGACCAATTGGCCGCCAGGCACTTCCTGTTGTTGCTGGTAACAGCTGAAATAGAGACTTTTGAATTCCATCAATCAGGTTGAGTGGCAGGCATGCAAGGCCGATTAGAAGGCCAATAATCAAAAGACATAGAAGATGTTGGAAGAGCTGAATAATCTCAGATTGTTTTCTTCCGATCACTCCTGGGATTAATTGTTCGAGCCGTCGTAGATCAAAACTCATGGGCGAAGTCCCAGACCTATTAATCCCTCTTCGATCAGGTTACGAATGTAAGGATGCCTAGCTCGACTGTCAGTGCATTTAAGCTTTCCATGGCTTGACAAGATGGCTTTTAGCACCTCACCTTTAGGATTAACTAGTACCATTTCACCTTCTTTGTCGATAAGGCAGCGATAGGTTTTATCTTTTCGATGAAGGTTGATTTCAGGGCAATATGCTCTTAGGGCGACAACCTCCATCTGCAGGCGATCCTCCCCTTGCCAGTGGTTCATGTTGATGCGAAATGCTAAGTCAATCCGTTCAGGAATTTTGGCTTCGCTTATCCATCGCCAAGCAATTGCCCTTCTTTGACAGTCACCTTGGGCCAAAATTAATTGCAGGTGACCACCACGCATTCTGTGCTGGTCAACAACAAGACAATTCCTTGCCCAGAACAGTGGAGTTGGGTGACCAATGCCAAAGGGCTCTAGTTGCTGAAGGCCATTCCATAGATCCAAGTTGATCTCGTGAAGCTTTAAAAGTGTTTCTGGTGAAATAGAGACCCCACTACCAACAGTTGCATGCCAATGGCTAGCCAGCTCATTTAATGCTTCATGCAGTGCTCCTACTTTTTCAGCTCGAATCGTGAAACCACCTGCTGCTGAATGGCCACCAAAGCGATCAAGATGAACTGCACAAGCCTTGAGAGCATCATTCACAGCGAACCCAGATGGTGCACGTACAGAGGCACGTAGACGTCCGTCTCCCTCACCAGCAAGTAATGCAGTTGGGCGAAAGTATCTTTCCATTAGACGAGCTGCCACGATTCCGATCACGCCATGGTGCCAATGATTCTGAGCAAGCATCAAAAATGGTGGAGGGGTTGCACCCTCGGCCTCAACCAGGGCAATAGCTTCTGCCTCAATGGCATTACAGAGATCCTTGCGCTGCCTGTTGAGCTGGTCACATTGACGAGCAAGGGTCATGGCCTCGTCTTCGTTATCGACTGTCAAAAGTTTCACCACGAGCTGCGGATCACCTAGCCGCCCTACGGCATTGATCCTTGGGGCTAGCTGGAAGCCAATGTCTTCGGCTTTAAGGGGACGTTCTTCTATACCAGCCAGTCGTTGGAGAGCTCTCAGGCCTTTACATCGGGTTCGATGCAGATTGTTCAGGCCTTCTCTCAAGAAGGCTCGGTTTGCACCAGTGAGCGGTGCCATATCCGCTACTGTTCCAATGCAGAATAAGTCTCTGGCAGGCCCTACAGCTTCTTTGCAATCCATCGCTTCAGCAAGAGATGAAGCAAGCAGGTATGCCAGACCTACGCCTGCCAGGCATCGGTAGGGTGAGTCTTGAGGTGTTACTGATGGATGAAGTAGTGAGAGGACTTTTAGAGGTGAATCAGGGAGCGTGTGGTGGTCGGTGAGGATCACCTCCATAGAAATATTTTCTGCCTGTTCCAGTGCCTCTTGGGCTGTTACACCGTTGTCGACGGTGACAATCAGTCGAATTCCCTGTTCATGAAGCCTTATCACCATGTCGCGATTGAGCCCGTAGCCTTCACTTTTTCGGTTCGGGATCGCAGCTATTGGTTGAGCGCCAAGACACTTCAACGTCACCATTAGCAAGGCTGTGCTGGTCATCCCATCGGCGTCGTAATCACCACAGATGGCGACCGATTCTGCTGTTTGGCAGGCTCCCTGCAGACGCACAATGGCCTTCGCTAGATCAGGAAAGTGATCGCAAGGATCTGGTGGTTTGGGTGGTTCCAGAATCGTTTTAGCTGTAGAGGAATCCAGCACGCCTCTGCGAACCAGTACGGCCCTTAGAGGCAAAGGAAGAGGAACTTCTGGCAGAGGATCAGAGGTGATGGGCGTCGGCAGCTGCCAGCTCCAGTAGGGATGTTCGGATGATGACAATGGTTACTGGCAACCTTCTGCATTTTTAGCGTTGCTTCAAGCTGTGAGGAAGTTGTATCGCCGCTAGGCATGAACAAGCTTTGTTCAGTGTTCTGGGACGTTGATGGCACTCTTGCTGACACAGAAATGGAAGGCCATCGTGTGGCCTTTAATGCGGCCTTTGCTGAGGCCGAACTTGCTTGGTACTGGGATCAACTCCTATACGCTGAGCTTCTACGAATACCAGGAGGCAGACAACGTATTGAGACCTATGCTGATCGTCTGGGAGAAGAGTTCAATGAGGAGTTTTTGTCTCAGTTGCGTAGGCGTAAACAACACCACTACATCGAAAGAATACGTACTGGACACGTCCCTTGGAGACCCGGTGTGCGGCGTCTTCTCATGGAACTCCAATTGAATGGAGTGGAGCAATGGGTGGTAACAACAAGCGGTCGCGACTCTGTAAATGCCTTACTTGAGGTGAGTTTCCCTTCTGGTGATTCACCGTTCCGGGGATGCATCACCGCTGAGGATGTTTACCTCGGCAAGCCCCATCCAGAGGGTTATCTGCATGCACTTTGCGCTAGTGGTTTCAAAAAGAATGAGGTGATAGTGATCGAAGATTCTGCCGCTGGACTTGCTGCCGCTAGAGCTGCGAATCTGCCATGCCTGCTCACCCCATCCCCGTGGGATCAGGAACTCAAATCACAGTTTCACCAAGCCAATGCGGTGTTCGACCATCTTGGTGACAAAGGGTTGCCCTGCAAAGTGCTCGTAGGCCCTCCTTGTATCCAAGGACAGGTCAAGCTGGAGTACTTACAAAGACTCATCGTTATGGCTCCTTCATGAGCCTACAAAACACACGCTTTGCACGATTCCAGCGTCAGCTGTGGGGGCATTTTGCTCAAGCTTGGCTTGGATCATGGCGGCGACGCAGCATTGCTCTCATCGCTTTGTTGCTTGGTTTTTATCTCGGTAGCAACCTCACTGTCTATTACCTGCAGAAGATTGATATGAGACCGCTTGTTGTCATTGTGATGGTTTTGATCATTGAGCTATTGGTCTTTTTGCGCAGCCGTGTTGAGATTGAGCCTTGGCCGTTGCACTGGTTGGCTTTGGACAACCTGAGGATTGGCGCGGTTTATGCAGTTGTCCTCGAGGCCTTCAAGCTTGGTTCTTGATCACCATCAAAATAAACTTTTAACGCCTTGGTCTGACCCTGCCGACTCCCAGATTCTCTTTCCAATTCAACCTCTTGAACAGTTACTCGTTCAGTTGGGTTGGCCTGATCCACAAGCTTGGCTTATCCATTGGCAAAACCGAGGCGGCATATCGTTAAAAAGGCCTTTCTGGCATCCATCTACCCGCACCGATTGGATTTGGGGGCTTGGTTTGCCTTTACTCACACTTGTGGAAGGTTGTCTTGGCAAAAGCGATCGATCATTGCTTGGTATTACAGGCCTTCCGGGTTGCGGAAAGACGAGCCTTGGCTGTTGGCTCGAAGCCGCTGCTGGAGAACTGGGTTGGCCGATCAAGGTGATTTCATTGGATGATTTTTATTGGCCATTCCCTGAACTCGATCGAAGCATGAGCGGTAATCCCTGGAGAGTGCCTAGAGCGCTTCCAGGCAGCCATGATCTCGATTTGTTGGCCAGTGTGCTGGATACATGGCAGTCAACTGGTCACTTAAAAGCACCGATGTTCGACAAAGCGCTCCGTCATGGTCGAGGTGATCGAGATGGCTGGCACCTTTCTGATCCAAAGGTACTTGTCATAGAAGGATGGATCCTTGGTTGCTTACCTTGCAAATTTGAAGAGGTAGACCAATTTTCGGATCAGCTCGTACCACCGCTGAACAAGCTTGAGCATGATTATCGCTTTGTTGTCCAAGAGGCGTTGAACGGCTATGTACCGATATGGGACCGTTTAGATACTCTTTGGCACCTGAAAGCAATCGACCCAAGCTCTACACGAATTTGGAAAGCCAACCAGGAGAGCTTGATGCAACTAAATCGTGGTGTTTGCCTTGATCAAGAATCGTTTGAGGGTTTTGTGCGCATGATTCTTGCCTCTATTCCCTTAACTTGTCTCGATGGAATAGAGGCTGATGTCGTCGCTACCCTTACGCCTGCACGCCAGTTGATGTGGGTTGGTCAGAGGGGATATCAAGACTCATCATCATCAGACTCTTGCATTGGATAAACAAATCCTTGTGCTCGACCACTTAGAACCGATTTGCCGATTGATAGAGCGCGTTGAGCCGCTGTGGCGGCTTTAGCTTTCCAGATGGCATGACGCTGATTACGTTTGCCTTTGGAGGTTTTTTTCTTCGGTACAGCCATCTCAGGCAGGAAAAGCCAAACGATAATCCTCCCCTTTTGTAAGGCCTTGCGTCAAATAGCTAGGCTCTGGACACCGCAACGTTGCTGTGAGTTCAGGTCCATCGGCACTGCAGGGGTCGCCATCTCTGAAGCGTTCATCTCTGGAAGCAGATCAGTCTCAGCATTCATCTGAAGCTGTATCCTTTGCGCCCTTCAAGCAGAAACCCTCAATCAGCTATAGCCAGCTGCTCAATCAGATCAAAGAGAAAAAGGTTAAGTCGTTGGAGTTGATACCAGCACGGCGTGAAGTCGTGGTGGTTTTCAAGGATGGACACCAGGAGAAGGTGGCGATCTTCGATAATTACCAACAAATCCTACGAGTTGCCGAGGCTGCTGATACCTCTCTGACGGTGAAGGACATTCGTCAGGAACAGGCATTTGCAGGAATGGCCGGCAATCTTGTATTGATCTTGATGGTTGTTGTTGGCTTGACGTTTCTTTTTCGTCGTTCTGCTCAAGTCGCAAACAGAGCAATGGGATTTGGACGCAGTCAACCACGGTTGAAACCGCAAGAGGATCTACCTATTCGCTTTGATGATGTAGCGGGGGTTACAGAAGCAAAAGAGGAGCTGCAAGAGGTGGTTACTTTCTTGCGGCAACCTGAGAGCTTCATCAAGCTTGGCGCCCTTATCCCAAGGGGTGTTCTTCTAGTGGGTGCTCCTGGAACAGGGAAAACCCTCTTGGCCAAAGCAATTGCTGGTGAGGCAGACGTTCCTTTTTTCTCTATGGCCGCCTCTGAATTTGTGGAATTATTTGTTGGCGTGGGCGCTAGTCGTGTAAGGGACCTATTTCGCAAAGCTAAAGAGAAAGCCCCGTGCATCGTGTTTATAGATGAAATTGATGCTGTGGGTCGACAGCGAGGGGCTGGGATCGGTGGTGGAAATGACGAACGAGAACAGACTCTTAATCAGCTTCTGACAGAAATGGATGGGTTTGCAGATAATTCTGGCGTCATTCTTCTGGCAGCTACCAATCGGGCAGATGTGCTTGATGCTGCACTGATGCGGCCTGGACGCTTTGATCGTCGTATTGAAGTTTCCCTTCCTGATCGTCGGGGCCGTAAGGAAATCCTGGCTGTTCATGCTCGAACTCGACCCCTTGCTGAGGAGGTGTGTTTGCAGGATTGGGCACGTCGAACACCTGGTTTCTCAGGGGCTGATCTTGCCAACTTATTGAACGAAGCTGCCATCCTCACAGCAAGGCAGGAGAAAGCATCGATTGGCACTGAACAGCTTGAAGCGGCGCTTGAAAGGATCACGATGGGACTCTCTGCAGCACCTCTACAAGACAGTGCAAAAAAGAGGTTGATTGCCTATCACGAGATTGGACATGCCCTGGTTGCAGCTTTAACCCCTCATGCCGACCGTATTGATAAGGTCACACTTTTGCCCCGTAGCGGAGGCGTTGGCGGATTTACTCGTTTCTGGCCAGATGAGGAAATCCTTGATTCAGGTTTGGTCACAAAGGGATATCTCTTCGCAAGGCTTGTGGTTGCCCTTGGCGGCCGGGCAGCAGAGTTGGTGGTTTTTGGACTGGATGAAATCACCCAGGGTGCAAGTGGCGACTTGCAGAGCGTTGCGCATCTGGCTCGAGAGATGGTGACGCGGTTCGGATTTTCGAGCCTTGGGCCTATCGCTTTGGAGACAGAGGGTTCAGAGGTTTTCCTAGGACGTGATTTGATCCATACACGCCCGAGCTACGCGGAATCGACTGGCAAAGTCATAGACGAGCAGATACGAGCTTTAGCGGTTGAAGCCTTAGAGCAGGCAATTAACTTGCTTTCGCCAAGAAGGGAAGTAATGGATCTGTTGGTTGATGCTCTGATTCAGGAGGAAACTCTCCATACTGATCGGTTTCTGCAATTGGCTGGATTGACTGTTGATCAGTCACAGCCAGTGGGCGTGTAACTAGAACGACTTAGCCTGTGTTGATTGAGTAGATGGGCTTGGCTGGTTTCGCCCGACCCTTGCAATGGTTCAAGAGCCAGTGGCTTTGGCTCTTGCTCTCTATCGCAGCTTTCTGGTTGTTGATGCGGGTTCAAGTCGAATGGTTGTGGTTCGGTCAATTTGATTGGCAAGGGATTCTTCTCCGCCGTTGGCTCTGGCAACTGGGAGGACTTCTACTCGCCCTTCTGGTTGTAGCGACTTGTCAGCTTTGGCAGCGCAACTGGATCAAACTCGAAGGTGCAAGCAACTTTGCAGAGCCAGCCCTTCCCCTGCATGGATGGCGTTATGGCTTGGGGCTACTTGGCTGCTTCGTGGTGGTGGTCGGTGATCTTGTATTACTCACTCGATTGGCGTGGTTAGCTTGTTTTAACCCATTTGCCCTTGGGCATTGGTGGAGTGAACCTTTTGAAGACATTTGGGCGGTGGTAATTCCGCTGTCCTGTGTATTCATCTCAATTTGCGTGATGCTTGGCAATGCCCGAGGGGGAAGGATTGCTCATTTGATGGGTTGTTTTTGCTTCAGTATCTCCATCGCTAGAGGCTGGGGACTATGGTCACTCGCCCTTGCTATCCCTCCTACAGGTATTAAAGAACCACTACTGGGCGCTGATGTGAGTTTTGGGCTCGGCCAATTTCCAGCACTTGCCTTTGCCTTGGTTGTTCTATTGGCCCAACTAGTCTTAACAACGAGTACGACAATATGGATGAAGTTAGCCCAGCCTGAATCTCTTTCGGATTGGGTTTTCAAAGGTTTATCGCCTAGACAGTGTGATGTTATGAGGCCATTAATTGGCATCATACTTTTAACACTTTCAGCACTTTTATGGTTGTCACGTCATGAACTTCTGTGGACGCAGAACGGTACGGTAGCCGGAGCTGGTTGGTTGGATGATCACCTGATACTTCCTCTACGAAGTTTGGCGAGCTTGGCCATTTTGGTTCTCGCATTTCTGGTGATTCCATTTCCATGGATACAACAAAGGCGTCTATGGAGATTAATCGCTTCAATTATTGGCGTAGGCACAATTCTTCTCGAAGTGCTTTTGGCTCCTTTTGTCCAGTGGATGATCGTAAAACCTAGAGAACTGAAACTAGAAACCCCTTACATCATTCGAGCAATTAAAGCCACAAGGAAAGCATTTCAGCTTGACTCGATTACGACTACACTTATTAATCCTCAACCTCAGTTAACTCAACTTGATCTTGAACAAGGTGCAAGCACCCTAAGGAATATACGTCTATGGGACAGCCAGCCTCTCTTAGCAACCAATCGTCAATTACAGCAATTGAGGGTTTACTATCGCTTTTCAAATGCGGCGGTAGATCGTTATCGCTTTGTGCCTGACAAGGCGAACCGGCAACAGGTGATGATCACAGCACGCGAACTTGATCAGGCTGCACTTCCAAAACGTTCACGTACTTGGTTGAATCGTCATTTTGTTTTCACGCATGGATATGGCTTTACTCTCAGTCCAGTCAATACAAGAGCACCCGATGGCCTCCCTGAGTATTTTATCAGTGATCTAGGAACCTCAACACGTCTTGAAGGTAGTTCTGAGCTCGGCATTACTCGTGAAGATGTCAAAGAGGCTGTCCCTATTGGGCGAGCAGCTCTCTATTTTGGAATGCTTCCCTCTCCTTATGCTCTTGCTCCGAGCAAACTAAAAGAACTAGATTATCCAGTAGGCGATAAGAATATCTACAACCACTATTTAGGATCAGGAGGTGTGCCGGTGGGTCATCCCTGGCAACAATTAGCAGCAGCTATGTACCTTTTTGAACCCCGCCTTCTTAATACAGGGTCGCTAACTGTTAATTCCAAACTTCTTATTAGGCGAGAAGTAAGACAAAGAGTGAGTGCAATAGCGCCATTCCTTGAAGTTATTGGTGATCCATATTTGGTCTCTACATCTGTTAATTCTAGAGATCATGATTATGAAGCTAAGCAAAACCAATATTGGATTGTTGAAGCTTATACAAGCTCACGCACATATCCCTACGCAGCAAACCTGCCAGATGGTCGCCCTTTGCGATATTTACGTAACTCAGTCAAAGCTATTGTTGATGCATACAGTGGTCGTGTTCACTTGTATGTGAGCGAACCGCGGGATCCGATAATATTGGGTTGGCAGCGATTGTTTCCAGATCTTTTCAAACCTCTTGAGGAGATGCCTTCAAGCTTACGAGAGCATCTTAAGGTTCCTACAGATTTGTTTAATGTACAGGTACAGCAATTACTTAGATACCACGTTACTGATCCTCGTATATTTTATAGCGGTGATGATGTTTGGCAGGTTCCAAAGGAGCTCTATGGTAAGCGGCAGGTTCCTGTTGATCCATATCACATCACTGCACAATTAGGTAGTCAAGAAAGTTCAGAATTTCTTTTATTACAACCACTAACACCACTTGCTCGCCCCAATCTTTCTGCGTGGCTCGCTGCTCGAAGTGATGGTGATCATTATGGAAAATTAGTGTTACTACGTTTCCCAAGTCAAACGCCAATCTTCGGCCCTGAACAGATTCAGGCCCTTATCAATCAGGACCCGCAGATCAGCCAACAGTTTGGTCTTTGGGATCGTGCTGGGTCTGAAGTAGTGCAAGGGAACCTTCTTGTTGTCCCCCTAGGCAAGGCCCTTCTTTATGTAGAACCTGTTTACCTAAGAGCACGTCAAGGTGGTCTACCAACCCTTACCAGGGTAGTTGTTAGTGATGGCAAAAGGATTGCCATGGCTGAGGATCTCGGCGAAGGCCTAAGGGCCTTGGTTGATGGATCAAGCAAAAAAGCAGTGTATTTAAATAGAAATGATCTGCCACCAATTAAGGCAGCAGATCAATCAGATTAATGATGTATTGATAGATTAATGATTAATTTATTGAGGCGAAGAACTCCTTACTACCAACTGGGTCTGGTTTCATTGTTTTCTCTCCTGGTGTCCAATTAGCTGGGCATACTTCATCTGGATGTGACTGGACATACTGAAAGGCCTGCAGTACACGTAATGTCTCATCTACGTTCCTTCCCACCGGTAGGTTGTTGATTGTTGAATGCATTATTACTCCATCTGGGTCAATGATAAACAAACCACGTAGGGCTACTCCAGCATCATCATCTAAAACGTTATAGGCTGTAGATATCTCTTTCTTGAGATCAGCTATTAATGGATAGTTGATGTCACCGAGCCCTCCCTCCTTACGTGATGTCTGGATCCATGCAAGATGGCTGAATTGACTATCAACTGAAACACCTAATACCTCTGTGTTTCGGCTTGAGAAATCAGTGTACCGATCACTAAATGCTGTAATTTCTGTTGGGCATACAAAAGTGAAATCTAAAGGATAAAAGAATAAAACCACATACTTACCCCTGTACTGGGAAAGGCTTAATTCCTTAAACTCTTGATCAACAACAGCTGTAGCACTGAAGTCTGGGGCCTGCTGACCCACCCTTAGGCATTCGTTGGTCGTCATGATGGAGAGTTAAGAGTTGATGGCTCTGCAAGTGATGTGCTTAATCAGAGCTATAGTGAAGTCGATATGACTTCTAGTTGGCTTATCAAATTTATCATGCCATGCCTGTTTTGATCGCTAGGTCTAAGCGTATCAATATGGCTCAAACGGGAATCATCTAAACTTCTTACATGCTCAAACAAACAACAGCTTGGGACCAAGCCTTGCTACGTAAATTCAGTTGCACAGGCCATTTTCGACTTCTCAATCAGCTTAGGTCTGAACTTAAGGTCCAACCACTAATTCGCGATCCCAACACCAGAAAGCTAACCCTGCAGGCGATGCCGATGCGATCTGGGAGCCAGCGAGGCAATAGACGCCCCTACACACCTGAGGTATCCCAAAGCGATAAAACACAGGTTGCAGAAGCGAAAGAGAACCAGAGTTCATTTCGACAAAGACTTAATGCAATTGAAATGCGTTAGAGTTTAGATTATGAACTATTTAAATTCAAGATAGCAAATGCCAATATAAATTGATTCATTCATGACAAAATTAGAATAAACTAAATTGCCTTCTTCAGAGCATGTTAAATATGCTTTGAGCTAGCATTTGCAACGACCCCTAATAGTGATTGAAAAATGAGAACAAAGATATTTTCAATGCTGGATAATCTAATCATGCGAAATGATTGCTATCACTGTTTGATTAAAATTATGCGAACCTGTCTGTTGCTTGAATACATACTTGCAATAAGAGACTCGTAATCGTTAATATCCCCATATTTCCCTAGTAAAAATAAGCTAAAGAGTCTCATGAAAGCATTATATATTTAATCATACATGATGTTCGTGGAAGGATTTGTGATGATAGCAATAGTGAAAAGTGGGCACTGTTGTTACTATTTTTGAGGGTAGGAGGGTTGCTGGATTGATTGCTGTACCACTTTTCTTCCTTATCTCAAAGTGTAGGTGAGGCCCAGTACTACGTCCTGTGCTGCCCATTGTTGCGATTGTGGCTCCTTGGGGTACGATCTGACCCTTTTTAACAAGTAGTCGATTGTTGTGAGCATAACGAGTTGAATCCCCGTTTGCATGTGCTATTTCTACAAGATATCCGTAAGCTCCTTTCCAGCCCGCATAGGAAACAATGCCGCCTTTTGCCGAAAGGATAGCTGTATTGACCTTATTGGCTATATCAATACCTTGATGCATTCTTCCCCAACGCCAGCCATACCCTGAAGTGATTACACCCTTTGTCGGCCAAATATAAGAGTTAGTGTCTCCTAGATCTATCCATCCACCTCCATTACTGAGTAGAGAAAGGGATTGAAGGTTGTTACTGCCAAGACTTGTAGTTAAAGTCGTTTTCTGAGGACGTGTTACCTTGGCAACTCGAATATTCCTACCCACTGTGAGTTGATTGAATTCAAGACCTGGGTTTAGCTGACGAATCCTCTGATGTGTTTTTCCATGCTGCTTGGCAATTGATGCAATCGAGTCTCCGCTTTGTATTTTGACCACGCTTGAGGGTGGAGCGGGGGCGGTCACTGGCGGCTGGTTGCGGCTGACTGAACCTATGTCTAGATTCTTAGCCTGCTGAAGGCGAGATTTGGCTGATACAGGTAAGACAATCCAACTGCCAGGCTTTAGGCTGTTTCCTGATGGCTGATCATTGATCTTGGAAATCTCAGATAAGGAGATGCCAAGCTGAAAAGCAATGAATTTAATCGTTGCTGGTTTGTTGATTTTGACCCATATCTTTCCATCAGGCTCAGAGAGAACGGGTGGTGGCAATGGTGGGGAGGAAGGAACATGATGTTTGCTCGCTTCACCAGGAAGGTGGTTGAGAGTCCCTAGTGCGAGCACTGGCGTGGCGATGGATGAGATCAGCAACGGCAGCGAATTCATGGAGGCCAATCAAAGTGCTCTACCCCTTAGACATTCAGCCTTAAGGAGTTCGCGCGAAAATTAACGTTTGAAGCAGAGATCTGCAAGGGTGGGCTTGATTGGCTGCTCATGATTTGACCCTACAGAAAGACTCTGATCTTTGCGCAAGGGTAAAAATGAGAGAAACGCGATTAGCCCCTGGAGCAAACCAATGCCATGTAGGTGTTTCTACTCACGGGAAGTCGTCGTTGCTTTCACCTGTTTCCCTTGTCAGGGTAAAGCCATTGATGTTTTAGTTAAGGTGAGTTTGCTTCTGAATCTCTTGTTGAGGCTGACAAAATTGCCAAGAGCCTAAAATCTTGCTAATCAGCTCTTTCCGGAGGTTGATATTTTTTTTACTCGACGTCAGTTTGATCTCGATATTTTCGATAATCTTGCCGAAATTTACCTGTATTCACTTTCTAATTACCCTTGATTTCCGTTTAGGCTTTATGGAATGAAATTCCGTTTATTATTTAGTCTTATTTGATTTGTTGTGGTGAAGGCTCACTGGTCTCTTTGAACAAGGTATAAATCCTATTTGTCAGCCGTTTAAATCTTTGTTAGATGAAATCATTGAGATTGAGATTTCGTCTATAGCTATACTTAGTTTTTAGATTCAATAACACAATAAATCAATTAGCAGAAGGTTGACTATTTGAGAAAATAAAATGGCTCGGGGGAGACTTGAACTCCCGACCTTGGGGTTATGAATCCCACGCTCTAACCAGCTGAGCTACCGAGCCTTGTCGTTAACAACAATAAACGATGGACCTTCTCTGCTCAGACCTTATTCGATGGAAGCAACGTGACTGGATTCATTGCTAAGCCACCCTTCTTTCTGATCTCAAAATGGAGATGTGGACCAGTGCTGCGACCTGTGCTGCCCATCTTAGAGATCGTTGCTCCTTGCGGTATGAACTGACCACTGCGCACCAAAATCTGATTGTTATGGGCATAGCGGGTTGTGGAGCCACCACCATGGGCAATTTCTACGAGGTAGCCGTAGGCCCCCCTCCATCCGGCATAGGTGACGATTCCGTCTTTTGCTGCAAAAACGGGAGTGCCCACTTTATTGGCGATATCAATGCCTTGATGCATTCTCCCCCACCTCCATCCGAAACCAGATGTGAACACACCTTTAGTAGGCCATATGTAGGAATCAGAATCAATGCTTCCTAGCTGGAGCATGCCATTACTTCTGGTGAATAGATCTGCTGGGTTCACTGGTGATTCAACATCTAAGCAGGTGGGGCAGTTGCATGGAGACTCAAGGGTGCACTCCTTTTTAAGGATGTTGTTGCTACTTATTTTTGTTTGGATCTGTACTTGATTTTTATTCTTATTTAGATCATTGAAAGAGTAAAACGTATTTTTTTTCTTGGTTTCATCAAATGGAGGTGGGGGAGGCAGCAGTGCATCATCTGAATCCAGGTAAGTGATTCGACCCAAGCGGCCATGAACAGATCTTGGCAATACAACCCAACTGCCTTTGTTCAGTTCTGTATCTGATGAATTTTTATTTAGTTTTGACAGTTCAGTCGCTTTCAGTCCGAGCTTGCCTGCAAGTTCCCCTATGGTTATTGGCAGGGAAACTTTGATCCATATCAGTTGCTGTGAGGTTGTGCTTGAGATCTTGACATTCTCCTGTACAGCACTATCTGCATAGCCAGGTAAGGACCCAAGGTTTCCTAAAGCAAGCACTGGTGCTGCAAAGGAAGAAATAAGCAACAACAGGGGCTTCATTCAATAAAGTCGATGTTCAAAACCCCTATCAAGCCGAATTTGGCCGGAGTCCGGGAGAAGTTAGCTGATCTCCCCTCGATTAGGCAAGGGGGGGCAGAAGCAAGTTTGGTTCGGTTTACTCACCACAGCCCCAGTTGCCGGCCAGCCTCAAAGCTCACGATGGCGCAAGCCACAGACAGGTTTAGGCTCCTTACTCCGCCCTGCCCCTGTTCACTTGCTGCTCCAGGCATGGGAATTGTCGTGATCTGATCGCACTGTTGACGGATTTTGGTAGGAAGACCTGTGTCTTCACGGCCGAAAAGCAAAACATCTCCGCTTTGGAAACGCATCGAACGGAGGGGGGTTCCTTCAAATCTGCTGCAACCGATCAGTCGATGATTTAGTGGCAGGCACTTGCGAAATGTATCCAGGTCAGAATGAACTGATAAATTGACGTGAGGCCAGTAATCAAGTCCTGCTCTACGTAGATAGCGATCATCAAGGCTGAACCCAAGAGGTTCAATCAGAGCTAGTGGAATGCGGAAGGCTGCACAGGTCCTAGCGATATTTCCTGTATTTGGTGGAATACGTGGCTCGTATAGAGCTACGCGTAATGGTGAGCGTTCATTTGGAGCGTTCATGGCACCGCAATACCAAGCTGTTTGAGATTCAATGCTCGACCCTGTATGACAACCCAGCTGTTGGATGCCAACGGTTCCAGTTCCTGAGATAGCTTGCCAAGACGATCTCTAAAAAGACCTCCATTTGATGTACTGGGTACAACACCCCAGCCAGTTTCCTCAATGACAATCACGATGGATGCATCATGTTGTTTAATCGTTTGCAGTAGATCGTTTTTCAGGGCTCTCCAATTGCTCGAAGGTTGGTCGAGGTGCCATGCAACAAAACCACCTAAGGCTTCAATTAAAACAACATCTGATCTTGGCACTTGAATGATTGCCTTTTTAAGGTCTGGTCCAGATTCAATTACTGACCAGTGCTTTGGTCGACGATTACGATGTTTTTCAAGCCTTTGCTCCCAATTCAGGTCGCCAGCTCTTCTAGGCGAGGTGGCGATATAAGTTACAGACTTGAATTGTTTGACCAAGTGTTCAGCCCATCGACTCTTTCCACCTCTGCTTGGGCCTGAAACTAGGGTAAGGCCAATAAGTATAGGAATAGTGTTAGCCACTACCATTCATTCCGCGTAGGGTTGCAACAGAAGATGGAGAGACGCGATTGAGATAACGGAAAATCCAGTATTTAAAGATGGTTGCAAGTATCACAGGGAAGGTGGCAATGAATAAAAGTATGAAATTTTCTCGAGCTGGAAATCCAAAATGATTTGCAATTCCCTGCAATAATACCTGCCATCCTTCGGGACTGTGGAACCCTACAAACATATCTGTAAAAAGAATGATTGCGAATGCCTTTGCAGAGTCACTTAAGCCGTAAATTGCTTCGTCTAGGAACCCTCGGAGAACTCTCAACTCTTCCCGATTAATTATACAAACAAAAGCAAATGCAATCAGTGCTGCGATATCTGCCAAGACATTCTTTACTGCATGTGTGCTCTCTTTATCAGCTTCATCCTTAAGTTGAATTGCTTTTATTGCCAGAGCCTTCTGTAGTTCGTCTTGACTTGGGATTGAATCACCTTTGAGTAGGGCGTCAAACTCTATCTCTGCCTTAAAGACTCTAAGTTTTTCAACCGCTTGTTCTTCAAGTTGGGGTTTGGGATAACTCAGAAATGGCAGATCTGGGGCTAAGTAGTCAATCGCCGGGGTAATGAGATAAGTTCGGCTGATCTGTTGCACAAGTAAAGGCACCAGAATTAGCAGCAAGATGATCTTTAGTGAGATCAGAGTGGAATCGCGACGTCGGCGAAAACCTGCAACCAATGTCGCCTCGGATGTTGGATCAAGCTGTCGTCGCACCTTATCAACTAAACCAAGAAGTGATCTGGGAAGAGGGTCGGGTGCCCTGCTTATAGATGTTGCTCTTGACGAACGCTTCGGGGCATAGCGATTAACAATCGTCTCAATTAACTGAAATTTTCGATATTCCTGACTATCAAGTTGGCTGATATTAGGCTTAAGAGCCTCAAACGTTAAACGACAGATATTCACGGCCGTATGAAATTTGCGCAATATGGTTGACTGTAATGATCGAGGAACAGAAAGTTGCAGGTTGGGTCTTATAGGCCGATCGCCGTAGTATTCAAGCTCAAGTGTCTGGATCAGAAGTGCTGCTTCGTAACCACGTTCAAGGTCATTATTGATGTCTATCGATCGAGCTTCCCCAAATGTTCTCATCCAGTCCCTAAGCGTCATGGTGATTGACTCAGCGAGAGAACACCCACCAAGTGGCCATCGGAACGATGGTGCCTACAACCATCAAGACAACGACCACTAGGGTTGCATTACTGCTTTGTGTTTGTTCTTGTGATGGGATATTGGTTTGCTTAATTGCGCTAAACGTTTCTATAGGAGGTCCTGGGTCCTCCCCTCCATCCAATACAACTTGTAAGCGAGCAATTGCATCAAAGGATGCTTGCTGGTAGCGCTCTCCTCCCACCACTGGCTTATTCATTGTCGTACGGCCAGTGCTCTGCAAAAGGGCGTCCGGTAATGTGCTTTTTAAACTTGTATCTGCCAAGACAACGGTTTGCTTGGTTTGTGCATCTATCAACATCACTAGCAGGGGCAGCTCTTTTTCACCAGCGTTTGTGGACCATCGATCGATCAGCGAACTGCCGAAGTTGGAAAGGGAAACACCATAATCAAGTTTACGAAGAGTAATCAAGCGAGCATCAAGTCTTTCGTTTCCGAGCTCAACAAGACGTCCTTCAATCTGAGAACGAGACACTCTGCTGAGGACATCAGCAGAATCGACAACATGGCCTTCAGGCCTTGCAACAGGAAAATCTTCTGTTGTTATGGCAAAGGCTCCTGGTACAAGGAGAATCAGACCCAGGAGGATGCTGATCAGAACACCGAGAATGCGGCTTGACCTCAGAACAGGCATCAGTTCAACAACAGCTCATAATGCAGTCTGCCGTCAGCTGAGCAAGCTGTCTCGATTCAGAGCAGAAATTGCTTGAATCACAATCCTTGCTCGATCAGAAGGTAAGTCAAGCTTGCAAGCTAGATCCTCCAGGAAAGCAGCTTCCTCCTTTGAGACCTCGCGATCTGAATGGACTAACTGGGCGGCGACTGCCAAAGCACTTTCCTGTTGGAGCGAAGACAGGGCAGGTAATGCTTTGCTAATCAGTCCATCTACACCCTCCTGACGCAACAGGCTTAGGAGTTGATCAAAGAGCTCGCCCATAGCGGCTTCCGAGCGCTCCCGATAGGGGTATCTGAATTCAAGTTGGCGACGAAGGGCATGGGCTTCGTCGCGACCGAGGGCCCCGTCACAGGAAACGGCGGCGAGGGCGACTGCTGCAAAGGCTTCAGCATCGGTCATGAAAGCTGGAACAACACAACCCATTTGAGCAAGAGTGAGTGCATCTGACATCACTTTTGTTTCGTTCGATGCGACCAGTTGCGCGTATTTCCCTGATCGCCGGGCTGTTGACCCTGTCTTTGGCAGCATTTAATGCTTTAACAGTGGACCTTGTTACGCCGAGCTTTCAGCGTGCTGAGGTCCTGGCTGGCGTTGCCGCCGTCGGATTGATGCTTATGGCAGTGTTATGGACACAAGCGAGCCCGATGGCTCCCAGCAAGCAGATCCTTGAGGGAAATCAGACATTCGAATTAGTAGATGGATTGAATGATGTACTACAAAAAGAACTTGCCTGGGGAAGTCATTTATTACTTACAGCAACCCCAGCGGCAGTGATCCTAGTGTATTGGAATAATCAAGTTCTTTTACGTAGAGGAATCAGTGGTAATGGTAATTTCGTTCCAGGTGAGATCTGTAACCAGGCCAGAGATCGAGGCGAATTGATTTCATTGGTTAACACATCACTGTTTCCTGGACGAATCGAATTTAATCCAATTGTTGAGAACTTGCCTGCTGTTATGGTGTATCCATTAGCATCAAATGGTTGGGTTGTCCTGGGTGGATGTTCCGAGCGATGTTTTAGTCGTTCAGATGAACTCTGGTTGATTGGATGGTCGCAACGTCTTAGAACTGAACTGGAGGAGAGGACTTAGAGGAAAGGATCGATTTTTCCTTAGCTTCTTCAATTGTTAATTGTGATCTCACTTTAGAACCAGATGACGAGAAAGACACTGTTCCCTCATCTCCAATTCGTCCTTCTAGTTTGTCACTTCGAGTAATCTGATTATTTGCTTCTCGCTTCAAGATTACATCGCCAATTGCTTGAACCTCTTCCGTGCTCCAATTCCAAATACATTTTTCAGCCCTGAGTTGTTCGCCAGGTTGACTGAGTTCACATTTCTGAGGAATTTCTACTTCTGTACGGGCAAGATCAACTTTAAAACTATCTCCACGATAGGTTGATCTTTCCTGAGTTGCAGTGAAAGGCTTATTGCTTTCAATCTTTTCGCTATTAAATTTCCAGCGCGTGGTCTGGGCAAGTAAACTTGCTTTTTCTCCTGGAATCGTAAGTGTAACAGGCTTGATTAGATCGAGGTAACCCTTCTTAGTGTTTCCTTGCAACCTTGTGGCTGTAAGTTGCTGTGGAATATCACTTTTACTTACAATTCGGTGGCCAAGGATTGGCCCCATAGCATTAAGTTTACCGCTGTCTAGATTCCAACGGCCATTGCGTCCGCGGATCACAATGGAGGGTTCATTACTGTCTTTGCGTTCTTCTTTCCAACGTTCAAATTTTGTTGGACCTTTAAATACAATTTCTTGGGTTAACTGTTGAAACAATACTATCTTGGCACTAATTCTTGAAATGTTATCAAGAGCTTGGGGTCGTTGCTCAATCACCATCTTCGATTCATCAGGTGTCCAACGCAAACGATCACCAGTGATCAACACTTTTTCTCCGGTAAGCTGCTGAACCTTTACATTTCCTTCAAGCAGCACTGTCTCGCCATCATTTACAACTGTGGCGGCCTGAGCACTAACTTCAAATGATGGTTTGTTTTCTTTGTACAGAACACCCTCTGGGTTGCGAGCCCTTACAACTCTGCTGCCTAATTCATAGCGAGCTAAGGGGCTGTTTAGGTCCCAGTCTCGTGAACCATCAGCTTGCTTGTGGCGAAGCTCTAGAGATTTAAATACAAAAGGAACTGAGGATTTCTTCTGTGTTGATGGGGATTCCTGACATCCCACCATCGTTAAGATCAGCAGCAGACTGCCAAGATGACGTGATGGTAGAAGGTTGAATCGCATTAGAGGGAAGAAGAGAGTTCTAGTCTTTGCATTACGGGTTGAGATGGTGGCAATAAAGCTCCACTTTGCAATTGTCCCCAAGCTAAACTGTTAGACCAGTCGTTGCCATCAATACTTAGTCCTAATTGGTTGAGCAAGCGTTCGCTTAGAGAAGGTACAAGAGGATTAATTAATAGTCCTACAAGTCGGCATGCCTCCAAAACTGAGTAAAGATCATCAGCCACTTCGGCTTCATTACCAGGCGTCTTCATTCGACTCCAAGGTGCAGTCTCATTGAGGTAGACGTTGGCTGCAATAGCCAATTTAAGGATCGCCTCAGCTGCATCATGAAAAGCCATGGATGGCATTGATTGACGTACGATGGTAATAGTTGTTTCAGCAGTGGTCACTAAGGGATGAGCATAATCTATTTCATTGCGATGTGAAGGGACAGATCCTTCAAACCATTTTCTTGCCATAGTCGAAGTTCGGTTCAGCAGATTTCCGATTGTATTTGCCAAGTCGTTATTGACTAAATCCATGAATCTTTTCTGCTGAAAATCACCATCATGACCGAACTGGATGTCACGCAATAAATACCATCGAACAGCATCTTCACCACACACTTCAAGCAGTTTCTCAGGATCAATTACATTGCCTAGTGATTTACCCATCTTTTGACCTTCACGAGTGAGAAAGCCGTGTCCAAAAACTTGTTTTGGCAAGGGTAAGCCTGCTGAGCTCAGCATTGCGGGCCAGTAGACTGCATGAAAACGGAGGATATCCTTGCCAATTAAATGTACTGAGGCAGGCCATCCACACTCCTCAAGACGTTCTATTCGAACCTGGCCACCATCATCTAAAAGAGCACTCAAATAGCCTACAAGCGCATCAAACCAGACATAAAAGGTGTGTTTTGGATAACCAGGTACTGGTAAGCCCCAATCAACATCAACTCTTGAAATTGAAAAATCCCTAAGACCCTGAGCTACAAAATTCTGTATTTCATTCCGGCGACTGACTGGCCAGATGAAATCTGGCTGTGAAATGAGATCTTCGATTTGTGATTGGAAACGAGAAAGTCTGAAAAAAAGGTTCTCCTCATCCCTCCATTCAAGAGGCTTCTGATGAATAGGGCAGGAGGGTGACTGGGCTTGCGGAGGTTCGTCCTTGTATTCTTCACAATCGACGCAATACCAACCCTGCTGCCGACCAAGATACACATCGCCGGAGGTCTCTACACGTTGAAAAAAAGCCTCGACCAGTAACTTATGGTGGTGGCTGGTTGTACGAATAAAGCGATCATTTGAAATATCCCAGCGAGACCACAGATTTTGATAACTCCTTGTGATCTGATCACAATGTTGTTGGGGGCTGATGTTATTGACTTCTGCTGTGCGTTGAATTTTCTGGCCGTGTTCATCGACACCTGTAACAAACATGACCTGCTTACCTTCTAGTCTCTGGAAACGAGCCAGTGCATCACTGGCCATGGTCGTGTACAGGCTGCCTAGATGGGGCTTGTCATTGACGTAGTAAAGAGGGGTCGTAATGGTATAGGTCATCATTGTGGGGAGTTTCTGCTGCTGCGCAGAGCGGCCGGATCCTAACCAGAACAACTCATTTCAGCTTATTGATCGTCTGCCGTCATCTCTCAGACCAAGCCATGCCTCCCTAGCGTTGTGTTTATCACCAGCTAGATCAAGCCGACGGAAATTTTGCCCTCCTCAAGCCTCAACTACTTGCTGAAAACCTAGCTGAGATGCAGCCGGATGCACCCCTTGACTGGGATTCTCAAGCAGCACACGATACAAAAAACTCGTCAAGAACTTTGCGGCGGCACCGATTCAGTCCGCAGAGATTCTGCGTACAACGATTGTGGGAGCCAATGGTAGATATGGCCAAATCAGAACAGAAGAACTGACTATGGTTAAGGTTTTGGCAGCAGCGCTTGATATTCAGATGTTCTCAGTCTTGGCCTGGTGAAAGTGATCAAGACCTTCGACCTTTAGCTTCCATCTGGCACTGGCTTGATAATTTGATCCTGATGCCACCCTTAGCGCCAAATTCATCGGGCACATGAGAGTGGGGCAATGTTCTTTAGAGAGTGACAGCAGAATGTTGGGCTGGAGATTGTTCTTATTTCGACGATGATCAAGTCAAACCGCCTCTATGAACAATTTGTTACGCCTCGCCAGCGTTGTTTAAGCAACCTTTGTTATGAAGCTCAATTGCTTTCTGGCAAAGATGATTATGTTTTGGGATGACAGTGTCTGCGACCAAAACTTGTTCCACTACGCAGGTGCCCTTGGTGGTCTGGGGTGGAGGCACAGGAGGCGTCGCCTCAGCCGTACAAGCTGCTCGACATGGAATTAGAACTCTGCTGTTAACACCAGGCACGTGGCTGGGTGGAATGGTCAGTGCAGCAGGCGTTTCGGCTCCAGACGGCCATGAACTCAGTTGCTGGCAGACAGGCTTGTGGGGGGCCTTCCTTCAAGACATCGCCAAAGTTGAAAAGGATGGACTGGATCAGAACTGGGTGAGTTGCTTTGGTTTTAATCCCGCTCGCGCAGAAGAGGTTTTGCGGAGCTGGGTTGTCGATCTCCCCAATCTCGAATGGTGGTCTGACGTTCAGCTCAAATCACTGTTACGTGAGGGAGATCGCCTTGTTTTGCTTGAGCTGGAGCTTGAAGGGCGACAGCATCAACTGCGCTTCGACTTATTCATTGATGGAAGTGATTTAGGCGACAGCTTTTCACTCGCAGACATTTCTCACCGTTGGGGTTGGGAATCACAAGAACTCTGGAATGAGCCAAGCGCCCCTTCGGCAAAACAATTGAATTCCGATCCATTCTTTGCCAGCCAGCCTGTTCAATCCCCTACTTGGGTCGTGATGGGTCAACTCGATCAACATGCACAATCACCTTCATCACCAGGGTTCTTGCCTCGACCATTCGAAGGTGCAACTCAGGCGTTTGGTTTTGAGCGCACCGTTACCTATGGCCGCCTTCCAGGCGGTTTAGTAATGCTCAACTGGCCCCTTCATGGAAACGACTGGCATAAAGGCTTGGAGCGTATACGCAGCTCAGACGTCAAAATTAAAAACCAGCTTGCTGCAGAAATGCAGCTGCATAGCTTGTCATTCCTACAAGCTCTTCAAACAGTTAGTGAGGGTTGGCTTAATCCTGGCAAGGTGTTTCCAGGGATCAATCAAAGCCTGGCATTGATGCCCTACTGGCGTGAAGGTCGACGCCTTAAAGGTCAATACACCTTAGTGGAAGGAGATCTTCTGCCATTAGCCTCTGGTGCAGCCCGAGGACCAATCCCTTTAGATAAAAAGGGACGTTGCACCAGTATTGCTGTAGGGACTTACGCTAATGATCATCATTATCCTGGTAAAGATTGGCCCTTAGCCTCAAAAAGTTGTAGATGGGGTGGGAGATGGACAGGTACTCCATTCTGCATTCCTTACGGGGCACTACTGAGTAGCGAAGTGGAGAATATTCTGATAGCTGATAAGGCTTTTAGTGTGAGTCATATAGCCAATGGTGCAACTCGATTACAGCCAATGATTTTCAATCTTGGCCAGGCTGCTGGAATGGCAGCAGCTATAGCCTTGAAAAAGAGGCTTCAACCAGCAGAAGTTGATATTTCAGAAATACAGCATGAACTATTGCATGATATTTATGCCCCAGCCGCTATTGTTCCAATTTGGGATTGGCCTGCATGGCATCCTCACTGGCGTAATGCACAGAAATTTGTTTTGGCGCAACCAGAGTGCCTCAGCAACCATAGCGTGATTGAAGGTTTTAATCTTAAAGCAAATGTAGGAGAAATGCCACTGCCAGATCAAACACCACTCAATAAACATGTGAAAAAGTTTTCAGGCTACCTTCGTATTCATTCTGATCAGACATTCTCTCTTGACACCAAGTTTAAATCCTGGCGACTAATAACACTGGAGCCGGCATTAAAGCGGTGGCTGGAATCATGTAAAGACCAGCAAAATGTAAACCTACTAGCAGTTGCTAATCCATGGGGACCATGGCTGAGGTTGATTCGCATTTTAGATTAATAGCAGCTTTTGGTAGTTTGTTTTTTGTTTCTTTGCTTTGAGAAGCTACTTGGCGACCAATTCAATTTGATCAGTCAATGGATCAATTGCAAGAACTGTCATGATCAATGCAAGACCTGGAATAGGGTCGATCAAACCGTTGAGCTTGCAGGCAAGATCCATAGCCAGGCATTCCACATGCACAAGTGCAATCTGATCTTGTGGCCTCAACCAGCGCAGAAATAGGGCTGGCCATTGTTCATGGCGATGTTTTAAAAACCACACCTTTTGCCAGTGTCGCTGGTCTTCGCGTTGGATTTGCTGTGCTTGGCGAAGAGGGTCTTCAAGTGCATCCAACTGCACCATGAGAGCGTGCTCGCTTAATGGAACTGAGCCTCCTAAGTGAGCCACCACCTGTCGATGGGCAAGTAAATCTGCATAGCGACGGATCGGCGAACTGGCTTGTACGTAGGCAGAGAGGCCAAGACTGAAATGAGCCATCGGACGAGTACCAAGGACACCTCGGCTAAGGCAACGCTTGATCGCGGCATGTCGGACAGGTCCTTCAATCAACTGTGATAAGTCAGTTGCACTGGGTAGTTGAGTTGGAGGCTGGCTGCGATAGGGCAGAGCAAGGTTTTGACGCTTTCCAAATTCAGCAATAACAGTACCCATCAGGATCATGGCTTCGCTTACTAGCCGTCTGGCTGGAGATGACTCAACAACATGAAGCTCAGGCTGATCATCCTTGACTTTGAATCGCCCTTCAGATTGTTCAAGCAGCAGTGCACCTTGTCGCTCACGCCATAATTGACGTTTTTTGAGCAGGCTTGCGAGTGTTGAAAGATCTTCATCGCCAGGAGGCGCAAGCTCAATCAATTCATCCCCATCCTCATAAGTAAGTCGATAGCAGGGGCGAATCCAAGTGCGACAAACACGAGTGTCGGCTATACATCCTGATTGGTCTAGAACCACAGCAACACTCAACGCTGCACAGCGACGGCCAGCTTTAAGACTGAGAACTTCAGCGGCAACACTCAATGGCAGCATGGGTCTTAGGCCATCAGCCAAGTAGAGGCTGGTTGCTCTTGCACGAGCCTCAAGATCTAAGGGGCTGTCAACAGGAATAAGTCTTGCCGGATCGGCGATATGGATCCAAATCCAGTTGTCTTGATCAACACACTGCAAAGAGATTGCATCATCAATTTCCTGAGTTTGATGATCGTCGAGGGTGTAGGTTCTTAAATCACTCAAATCAAGACGACTATCATCGCTTGCGAAAGATAGTTGCTCAAACTTATTGAGTAATTGGTCCGCTTGATCTTGTACACTCCCTTCAAAGCTTTTTGTCCAGATACTGCCTTTGAGAGTTGTTAGATCGTGTGGATCGCGCCAGCCTTTCTTGATCAACCAATAACGGAGGTCGCTCAGCGATCGACCCAACTTTAAATCTTTAATCAGCTCAAGAGCTTGCTCATCTGTTAAAAAAGCATCCTCTGGACCGTCAGCCAACTCGATTAAACGTTTGATAGTTAACTGAAGATCCGAGGGTAAATCCTGCCACTGATCTTTGCTCAGAGGTGTATCTGCTATCAGCAATGCAAGAGAATCTAGGCGTTGCTGCACTCGAGATTGTTGCTTGCGGCGCAGCTGGCGGATGCGGCGCAGATCAATAAGTTGACGTGCTTCAACCATGTGGTCACGTCGAACTCGAAATAATGGTTGGTCGCTATTAAGCCAAAACCACAATGCTGCGAGATGGATAGGATCATCTTTATTAAGGAGTAAATCAGCTAGTTCTGTAATTTTGAGTGCTGTTGGTGAAGTCTTACTTTTACGCCTTTCGCCTTCGAGCAATCGCCAACCAGCAATTAAATCGCGTGAATTAAGACTAAGGTTACGGACCTCACTCATTGTGGGTAGAGATGTCTCCACCTCTACCATGTTGTGTTTTTGCTTTAGAACGGACAGCTCTCGACTGGCCAGCTGTTGTTCTCGCCGTGTTCCTGCAACGCTTACGATTGCTCGGCTGCCCTTCAAGGAAGTTAGCAGGCCAATTTGTGGTTGACCTTTTAAAACAAAGCCAACTAAATCACCTTGCTGTAGAGAAGGCGTCAAAGCTGTTGCAATCAGCCTTCTGGATTAACAAATGGCAAAAGTGCAATAATACGTGCACGTTTTACAGCATTAGTAAGGTCACGTTGTTGCTTAGACGTTAGACCTGTAAGGCGTCTAGGCAGGATCTTGCCACGGTCAGTAATGAACTTCTTGAGGAGATCAACATCCTTGTAGTCGATGGGATCGCCAGGCTTAATTGGCGACAGCCGCTTTTTAAAAAATGAACTGGACATGATTTAAGAACGCTGGTGTGCTTTTCGTGACTGCAAAGTCATTTGATCTCTTTGTGAGTTGTTGACTTGTTGCAGTAACGGCAGAATTTCTTGATTTCCAGCCGTTCAGTGGTGTTTCGGCGGTTCTTTTCGGTGGTGTATCGGGACACCCCGTGAGACCGCTTGTCGATGGCGGGATTGGACCGGCATTCGTTGCACTCAAGAGTGATCACGATCCGGACGCCCTTGTTTTTGGCCATAAAGGACGTTGCGCCGCAGAT
Organism: Prochlorococcus sp. MIT 1303; assembly: GCF_001631965.1. NCBI lineage: Bacteria > Bacillati > Cyanobacteriota > Cyanophyceae > Synechococcales > Prochlorococcaceae > Prochlorococcus > Prochlorococcus sp. MIT 1303. Next base: position 10,940 of record NZ_LVHK01000042.1, on the reverse strand, counting down.
GCGAAGCGTAGTGAAGAACTAAGATCCTACAGGGCAGCCTCACATGACTTGACGCCTTCGTTCGCTTGCTTCGTAAGATCTCTTGCGGCCTCTTGCTGATCCATGCGGGTTTCTCTCTCCTGGCTGCAGGATCTAGTACAGCTGAATGAGACCGTCGAGAACCTCGCCGAAGGCCTGTCGATGGCTGGATTTGAGGTTGAGGCTATTGATGATTTAGCCAGCCGTGCCGATGGCGTGGTCGTTGGGTTGGTGAATGACCATCAACCCCACCCCAATGCAGACAAACTCAGCGTCTGTCAGGTGGATGTTGGGTCGGGTGAATGTCTTCAGATTGTCTGTGGGGCTCCAAATGTTCGGCTTGGTATACACGTACCTGTTGCCATGGTTGGTGCAACCCTCCCAGCAGTTGGAATCAAGATCAAAGCCAGTGAGCTTCGGGGGGTGCCAAGTCAAGGAATGATCTGCTCTCTATCGGAATTAGGACTGGAATCAAATGGTGATGGAATAGCCATCCTTGAAGAGATCGCTGAAAACGTTCCAGAGCTCGGCCAGCCTGTAGCTCCTCTGCTCGGACTCGATGACACAGTGCTTGAGTTGGCAATCACAGCCAATCGCCCCGATGGAATGTCGATGGTTGGTATCGCAAGGGAAGTCGCTGCTTTAACAGGTGCAATCCTGCAGCTTCCGCAACTTGATATGGCCCCAATCCATAAATCTTTCAAGCCTGATTCCACCAGTTCTGTGTCCATGCTGAAGGGTGGTCTTTATGGCTTAACCGCCTTAGAGAATGTAGATGGTGGATTAACTTCTCCTGCCTGGTTAAAACAACGCTTGGAGCGTTCAGGATTGAAATCAGTGAATGGTGTTGTTGATATTACAAATCTGGTGATGTTGGAGCAAGGCCAGCCATTGCATGCATTTGATATTGATGCTCTCGAATTGATCACAGGTCAAACAGTTTCCGCAGAATCTTTTGGCCTTCGACAAGCAAGAAACAATGAAGTTTTTAATGGCCTAGATGGACATCAACTTGCACTGAACGAAAATTGCCAGATCGTCACCTGCCATGACATTCCTATAGCGCTTGCGGGTGTTATCGGTAGTGCTGAAAGCGGCGTGTCTGCAAAGACAAGGCGAGTATGGCTGGAATCTGCAATGTTTACCCCAACGGCCGTGAGAACGACCTGCCGAGCTGTTGGCTTGAGGACCGATGCAAGCAGTCGCTTTGAGAAAGGGTTGCCTGTTGAAATGACTTTGGCATCAGCGCGTCGAGCTGTGACACTAATGGAGGAACATCTAGGCATTAAATCAAATGGATGTTGGGTATATGGTGAGCCCCTAAAAACTGCTGAGCCGGTAAAACTTCGCCGCGAAGCTATCCATCGCTTACTCGGACCAATAGCTGATGAGAATGACAATAGGTATCTAGAAGACGACATTGTCGAGACTTCGCTGCTTGCTCTCGGATGCGAGTTGTCTCCTTATAACGAAGGGTGGTTGGTCATAGTTCCACCATCACGCCGTAGAGATCTCTCGCGAGAGGTTGATTTGATCGAAGAGGTGTCTCGCCTTGTTGGCTTTGATCGTTTTGAGGCCAACCTGCCAGATCCGCTTGAACCTGGTGGGCTAACGACTGCTCAAACAGCTGAACGGCGATTAAGGCAGATGTTGTGCGGAGCAGGATTGCAGGAAGTTACCACCTTGTCGCTAGTGGGTGCTGACAGTGATGAACCACAACGAATTGCAATTAGCAACCCTTTATTGGTTGAGACCAGCCACCTGCGTACCAATCTTTGGGAGGAGCATCTACGTATTTGCCAACGTAACCTCCAGTCATCGCAGCCTGGTTGTTGGTTATATGAAATAGGCAATGTCTATACAGTCACTGACGAGCTCATCAACCAACGCGCTGTTCTTGCTGGCGTGATCTGTGCAGAGCGAAGGTTTGAACGATGGAGTACAAGCGGCAAGATCAAGTCAATGACATATCACCAGGCACGCGGTCAGCTTTCCCAAGTCTTTCAAGGGTTGAAGTTGGACATTAACGACCGTCCCATCAAGGACAATCCTTCACTTCATCCTGGACGGTCTGCAGAGTTATTTGTCGAAGGCAAACTGCTCGGGGATTTTGGGCAGCTTCATCCAGAACTATCGGAACGTCTTGATCTACCTGAAGCAACCTATCTATTCGCGTTGGACTTGCAGTGCATCATTCAAGCTGCGACACGATCTAATCGATGGAACCCTATCTTCCGACCATTCCCGACAGTTCCAGCAATGGAACTTGATTTAGCTGTGATCGTTTCAAAGGAATGTAGTTGTTCAGATTTGATCCAAGCCATCAGAAAAGCTGGAAAACCGCTTCTAGAGCATGTAGAGCTGATTGATCGTTTTGAGGGTGGACAGCTTGATCATGACTCTTGCAGTCAAGCGTTCAGGTTGCGTTATCGGAGTAAAGACAGCACTCTTAGTGAAGACCGGGTCAACCCGATTCACGAGAAGGTACGTCAGGCACTTGTAAAGCAGTTTTCTGCAGAGCTCAGGAGCTAATACGAATTAACAGTGCCAGACATTCGATATGCATTGTTTGAGGGAAGAAATCAATTGGTTGTAATTGATCAATCTGATAGGGTCCATTTGGTACTATCAATTGCTTGAGGTCACGAGCCAATGTGGCAGGGTCACAACTAAGATATGCCACTCTCTCTGGTCGAACTGAAAGGATTGTTTTAATCACCATATGATCTAAACCTTTACGCGGTGGATCCAGCACTAACACATCATGATGTTGAAGTATTTTGGCCAGTAACAAGGAAACATCACCGCACAAAAACGAAGCATTATCAAGACTATTCAGCAAGGCATTTTTCTTTGCTTGAGCAATAGCTTCTGCATGAAGTTCAAGACCTATTACGTTATATCCAGCTGCTGCGATGGGGAGAGAAATTGTGCCAATTCCACAATATGCGTCAATTATATTGATTTCAGGTAAAGTAGTGGACAGCCATTCAAGTAATTTTAAGACTATACGTTCTGCCTGAATAGTGTTTACTTGAAAAAATGTTGTGGTAGAAAGCAATAAGGAGAGATTACAAAAATGCTCCTCAATATAAAGATCACCAGCAAGCAATATAGTTTCTTGACCAAGAATAAGATTGTTTTTCTGTCGTTGGATATTTAAAGTTATTCCTTTTACTTCCGGCCAACGCGTATACCATTCGTTGGCTTGTTGATGTAGGCCGTAGAGTTCAGTGGTACTACTTACCAGTGTGATCAACACTTGTCTTGTTTTTTGGCCAATACGAATGCCTAGATGACGGAGTCCTTCCCCAGAAGATAGGTCTGAATCTGCCGGCCAATTCTGCTGTTGAAGATCATCTTTGATCCAAGCCAGATATTGATCGATGCCTCGGTCCAGTACCGGACATCGATTGAGATCAATAATTTGGTGACTGCCGCGTCGGTAATAACCCATAAGTAACTGTCCTTCTCTATTGCGATAGAGGGGAATTAAGGCTCTATTTCGATATCCGAGAGCTCTAGTATAATCAGTCATGATTGGTTCTATTTTATGATCAAATTGACCTAAACGTAGAAGTATTTCCCGTAGATGACTTTGCTTTAATAAGCTTTGTCCATGATCATTAAGGTGTTGTATTGTGCAACCTCCACATTCTTTGGCGATTTTGCATGGGGGATGTCTGCGACTTGAAACTGTCTCAATTGATTGAACCTTTCGGGCTAAAAACTGGTTTCGATGTCGTCTCACAAACTCTATTTGTGCTCGTTCACCAGGCAGAAGGTCATTGACTATCACAACCCAATTGTTCCATCGCGCCAGTCCATTACCATGACGATCTAAATCTACGCATGTGATCTCAACCTTATCACCTGGGGTTGGAGTTGATGTCAAACTTGAGTTTGTAGAGCTAGTCATAACAAGTGTTCCTATTGATTAGACATAACAATAAAGTCAACACTGTCTATAAATAAATTGTAAATATCCAGATATGTGGTATTGGGTTTGGGATACATAATCTTAGTCAGATCTAGGAGCCTTTCAAGTGTTCGGATGCTAATGCATTATAGATTGCTTAGAGTGAGCACCATATTCATGAGTCTGAGCACTAACGATTAAATTCAAACGGAACAAAGGTGGATTTTGTTCAGGAGCATACTCTCAAGTCTTATTCTCGATAACCATTAGCGAAAAACTGACACTTCACAACGAAGAGTTGTTTTCAGCCAGGCTTTTGTCATGAATTTAGTGGATTTCATAAGCACTGTTCACGATATCAATTGAGATTTTGCTTTTTGAGCATATCGCCAATTGCTGGCCAATTCAGGATCGAAAAAATCATTATGGCTCGGGTATGGCAATCCACTGAACAGGGCATGCAATCTTGATGACGGGTTGAATAGATTTGACATTTCCGTTAGGACCTTTGCCTCAGAAGTTTCGCATGAGACTTGATGCTAGTCTTACTGTTAGTCTATTGAAAGATAAGTGATTGATTTCATGTGTCTCATGGGTATAGTATGCGACGCTTGATTAGTCTTATCGCTAGACTTATATGACTAGGAGGAGTCTTTGGGCCTTAGAGTCGTGAAATAGCCCCTCCAGTTGCCCGATTATTGAGCGGTTAGCTTCTTTGCTCCCCACTTAACACCATGGGCGGGAGCTAAAAAACAAAAAATCTTGCGTACCTGTGTAAAATGCAGTTACGCAAGGCTATAAAGTCCCTTACAGTAAGCTTTTATGATAGGTAGATCGGCCTTTGGACGCAGCATGGACCGATGATGAAGTTCTCCTTGAGCACAAATAAACGGGGTTTTTCAATAAATTCGACTTACCGTTCGAGGTATTAGCGAATATTGAATCTGAGGATATTAATTCTTTCACTGATAACAACAACAATAACCCCTACCCTTCTCTATTTGATCTCGCCTTAGTCTTATCAGTAGTCTCTTTGCTGGTCTTATACTTTACTCTTGGGATTAGTTTGCTCATGACTTAGCCGCAACTCCTTGGCAGTTTTAACTTTTCTCCTATAGAGACATTTCTGCCCATTTATTTCGTTTGTTGTTTGAAGTCAGCGAACGCAGCCAAAAGATTCTCCATGCCAACCTACTAAGTATCATTTGGTTCTCACTAATAGACTAATCTTGAGCCATTAATTAGACTATAGAGACTGATCTGGTTTCTCGCGGTAGAGCTCTTTAAGCAATTGATATGCTTCATTAAGCCTTCTCATTGCCTCTGTTGAACCTCCTGCGTCCGGGTGGATGGTTATGGCCTGTAATTTGTAGGCCTCTCGAATGGTAGAAAGTGTCATTGGTGCACCTGCAAGAGATGGCAGTTTGAGAAGTTTGAGTGCTCCATGAAGTGTCATTGTTGATTCAAGTGTTTGGAAAGAGGTGACCTGACGACTCCGTTTAAAGCGATTGACAAATCTGCGGATCAGTGTGGGCATTCTCTCTGAAAGGCTCTTGCAGGCAAACGGATCTTCCAAAATTCCAGCAACCACCATCACAAGCTCAAAGGTCGCCGGTTTCACCTTCCAACTTGAACAGAGTTCCGTCATCAGTCGATTTGCGGCACTCCATGTGAACGGCCGTCCATCAGTGCCATCGACATGAAGCCATATGTCCCTCGCCAACCAGATCATTGCAGCTTCAACGACAGTCTCCCCTGGGGGATTGCCATATAGTGAAATCCAGTGTCGATTTGCGGCATTAAGACTTTCAATCACATCTGTCTCAGCAACTGTTGTAACTAAGGGCAAGTCCCTCGAACTGTTGCCTGGTTTGTTGTTGCCAAGACTTTCTCGAAGATTATTCGTTTGTTTACGCACAAAGCCTGGCAAATCAATCCCAACTGAATGTGTAGTCTTAACTTCATGACTACTTTCTACCTTGTTTTCCTCTGCCTTGAAGCCAGATTCACCTCTATCATTCGATCCCCGCCCTATTAATACCAGTGCTTTTGTCTCATTGTATTCGGGCGGTAAAGATCTAGACAATGATCCACTATCATCGTTTTCGAGTGGATCTGGTTCATTTATTTGAAATAGTCCTCCAGCCTGTTGATCATCTAGATCATTCTCTTGAGGGGTAAACAGTTCTTCAAGTAAACGTGCTAAAAGATCACCTCGTGCTCTTAACCCCCATTCCCTTTTAAGTTCATCAAGTCTTGCGATTAGATGATTTGGTAGTTCAACGGTAATCCGTCGCCTCGAATTGTCTTCGGACGCTTTCACTTGAACCCGAACAACTGTAGGTAGCCTATTAGTTTTGCATTTGATGCAACCATTGCTGTTGTGCCTTTATGGCTTCGGTGTAGTGTTTGCTAAGGCTCGAATTAACTCTTTGCGAATTGATCATTGCTGATGGCATAGCATTATTTCTACTAGGACTGGAAATGAGTATTGGTGGCATGCTGACCGGAGAATTGTGATCATAGGATTCATTCGCTAATAGTTGCTTTTTGTTTGTGATCGATTTGTAAGTATCATGATGTCTTTGTTTCAACGAATTCTTAGTAATTTCAACAATTTTAGCTTTCACTATAGGCTTAGGAGTTAATGGTTTGGCTTGGTAATTCTTACGTGCTGTCACTGGCAGCTTTGCTTGGTTTACTTTTTCTTGCTTTTGCATAACCTGAGTATACTCTGCAACTGGAACAACACTTAGTAAGTGCCCAGGTGTATTATCTGCAGGATAGACTAAACTAATAGTAACAGGATTATCCTTTTTTGTTGTCAGTTCTAGGTCTGATATAGGAAGACTTTGTCCTGAGCGTAGACCTACATGAACTTCTTTGTATTTATTCTCAGTTTTGATTCCGATTGAACCACGAAATGCCGTGAATGGTTTCTTTTTGCCTGTTGCTGCAGGGTGGCTTAAAACTAAATGATGAGCACCTGAGCCTTTTAGATTCAGGGTGATATCAAAACGTACCCCGTACGTGCCTACATTATTTACGGCCGAATCAATCATACGAGTTTCCAGAGGGTTGACCTGGATCTCTTTTGTACCAAAATGATGTTTGCGAGTACTGGTAAGTGGTACATGAAGAGCACCATCCTTAAGGTCATGATTTAGTTTCGCTGTATAGTGATCACCAATTGCTACTCCTGCTACACGCGAAAAAACCTTGCCAGTTTGTATCTCACTGATTCTATTAAGATAAGTACGTCCTGGCGCCAATCGTCCGGAATTAAGAATAGCGATCAGATCCTTTTCTGATGTTGGCCCCTCTGCAGCAACCACAGCTAATTGAAAAGGTCCGTTGCTAGTCCCACTAAGCAGTCCGTTGGCAATCCCTCTTGCAGGTATTTGTGTTGTGAATACAAGTTTTTGAGTGTGAGGTGGAATGACAATATTATCTACTAACTTTCTGTCCAATTTACCTCTCAGCATCTGTACAGCTGTTGCATCCCCCGGTCCTGTATTCCATGGACGTGGCCCCAGTGGCTTTACACCCATAAGTTTATTCGAATGGTATGGAGCCTCAAAACTATTTTTAACTGAACCTCGATCAAATTTAAGTTCGATTGATGAATCTGTTGGATTGTTTGCTATTGCTGCAATAGTAAGCAATCCACGTTGACGGATGTTGCCAAGTTTACGGCGGTCGCGAGGATAATACTTATGATGAATATGAATCCCGAACTTGCCGTCAAAAGTAAATTCTGCATTTCTTAATTGTTGACCTGTACGGACGACTACTGCTGAACCTGGAGCTGTATTCACGAGTATTCCTGAGCCAACAACTGTCTCCGGCTGGTTGGAGTGGAGAACGGGAACTTTATTAAAGCTTCCATTGAGAGGACGTGCTGACTGTCCAGCCATTAAGGGCACGTACGACCAGGACGGTTTTGCGAAAGCAATCTCACAGGCAAGAGTTGAGAGACTTAATGAGACTAGTAATGAGATCTTTGGTGACACCTTTGATCCGGATGGATTTGTTACGTTGAGCAGCGAGCGCATAGAGAAACTCGGGCAATTCAAACCTAGTCACATCAGCCAACACTGCCAAGAAAGACAAAATACGCACTCTTGGCAGAATTTCGCGAAGATTCACCCACCTGTAGGAACGGCATGTTCTCTCCCTTTTGTCTCCCCTCAAATGTTGACTCGGCAGACCGTCGCCGTCATTATCAGAATAGGAAGCTTGAAATGCTTCTTTTCCTGCGTGATGGTCTAGAGCGTCGGCTGTCTGCAGTGAAAGCCGCTATAGAGACCTTGGAGCAACAGATCCAGAGGGATCAAAAGCCTGCTTCCTGAGAGGGGAAACCGCGTCAGGAGACGGCTCAGCGCAATCATCAGCCAGTCGCCGAAGGGCTCGCTTCACACGTCTTTGTACGGTCATGCAGCTGATCCCCAGGTAACTGGCTGTACTGCGAAGGCTTTCTCCTCTGAGGACTACGTGATCAACCACCGCAAACTCTTGGCAATCGAGCCTCTCTAGAGCATTCATAAGCATTTGATTGCGTTCCTTGTCGACCAGTTCACTCCACTGATCTTTATCAGCTGTTATGAACTGATGATCGAGTGGGTACCAGCGCCCCTTCTGCTTGTAGCTCTCTATGGCTGACCTGTCGACAGCACTGAGCTTTTCAAAAAAACTGGCACTGTCCACCCAGGTTGAATCTCTGAGAAGTGCCTGAGCTCGTTCCTCTATTCGCCTAGGTATTTTGACTGGTCCCAAGCTATCCCTGAGGTAGTGAAGGATGGCACCGCGTATATGCGGTTTTGCAAATGCAGCAAATGGTACTGACTTGCTGCTTTGAAAAAATTGTGCCGCTCGAATTAGGCCTAACATTCCGACCTGAGTGAGGTCCTCTTTGTCCTGTCCAGTACGAAAAGCGTAGTGAAGTGCAATTGGCCTCACGAGTTGCAGATGTTCTTCGATCTGTTTATTTCGACGTTTGAGTTTGTCATTCATCATTTGAATCGGAAGTGAAAAGCGGTCGTTTAGACATCGCCTGTCCCTCTAGCGATCCATGTAATTGCCCTGCAGCACAACCGTAAAATCACGGAATCGTCTTGACCACGCCTTCCAACAAGGCCTCAGGCCCATGACGATTAAGCCAGGCTAGATCAGATGTTTCTGTGGATAGAAGGTAACCGGCAAATCCAAGAGCATTAATGCTGAAGCCTGCGATTCCCTCTCGACTTCTAAGAATCAGTGCGATCCATTCCTTCGTGAGCAGCAAATTGTATGGTTGTCTTGGATGTTGATTCTCTTTCGGATTACCAAGTCCAATCTGTTCGCAAAGCGTTAGATAATCTTGATAATGAATTTCAGATTCATGATTCTCTGCTCTAGCTGTTGCAGCACAGCATTGAGTGAGTGGACAGCTTTTCTTGGGTGATGCCTTCAATAATGATTGAAACCATTCCTGTCGAGGACAACTGCGATCGTTATCGCTTCGTCTTAGAAATTGCAAGTGTCTGTGAGGTTGGCTAGCTCCAGCCGCTGGAGAACTATTAAAAAACCAAAGCCCCTTGGTGTCTTGATCTACACTTAGCAGTGCCTCCCAGTCATGACAACTAAGCCAGCCATGCTGAGGAGCCCATTCACGTGTGATCAACAACATGTGACCCTTTTGAACAGGATATTTGTTGAGAATTAGCACATGTCTCATGCCAATTTTACTAACCTCCAACCTTGGGTCCCAAGGCAAAAACGGGTTTGGTTTGGGACCTCTGGCTACGAGATGAGATGGCGGTGGTCCTTTTAGCTTGCGCAGTTCAAAGGGGTCTCCTTGTCGTGCAGGAATTCTGCTGAGCTCGGTGCTTAGAGGTACCAGAGCACCATTTAATTGTGCTGCAGTGCTGCGTTCAAGCGCCTGATCCCAGTAATGCTCAACTGCCACGGCTCTGTAGTTTGGCTAAGGAAGCACCTGTGTAATACCTAGCAAGAATTTCATTGAACTTCAAACCACGACGTGCCAATTGCTGGGCCCCATGCTGGCTCATGCTCGCTCCTAGGTGGCCATGAGCTTGCAAACTGATATCTGCCGTTGATGCATAAAGGCTTTCAACAATTCCTCCCTTGTAACGAAGAACAATTCCTTTGGTGGCTTGAGTTGCTTGCGTAGAGCGTGATGTTTGGCTTGAAATCCCTCGATATGCCTGCCAACGTGTGGTGTCACCCAGATGGAAATCCTTGTTCGCAGGTCTTGCGATATGGGCAAGCGCATAAGAACGTGCAGCAACCGCCTGGGCCTTAAGTGCCTCCATATTCCAAAGACTGGGCATTTCAGCACCAACAACAGAAGCGACATAATCCTCAAGCGATAGTTGGTTAACTGCAATCCAACCATTGCCACGGTTAACTAAATAAACTTTAGATCTATAAGTCTGATTGTTAACATCGATGCCGCTACTGTCTGTGGCAACACATTTGATATCAGCAATCTGCTTGTTCTTTATCTTCAACATGTTATTTAGAGTATACTCATTAATCATCCTCCCAGAGTCGAATTTACAAAACCCTGAACCCTTTACATTGATTTGTATTGGTGGACTCTGGCTAATCAGACCAACCCTTAATTCCAAAGACAATGAATTGGCCGTCTGAGAGGAGTGAGATGCAGAATAGGATGTTGGTACCGACGAAACAGCCTTTGCATTCGTTGAAACTGATTTGTCATCCTCTATGACCTGTCCACCCTCTAGAAAGAGTTGCATAAGTTTATTTCTTGCTGCTCTTTGATGGAAGCCATTGAATGAGATTAGAAGGATATTAACGATTGCCACGATTAGCCCACAAGCTAGTATGGCTTGAGAAAAATACAAAAGATTATGAGCTTGCAGTTTCACAGAAGATTTAAAATTAAAACCTTAGTGATTTGCCCTGATTTGCGCATTTTAAATAAATGAATAAGATTATTTTTACAGTTGAAAGCGCAACTGTCAATCTTTTTGTG